>JBBQRC010000221.1:0-7748 GCA_038215215.1 Pirellulales bacterium | reverse complement strand
ATTTTCCAGATTCTTGACAAGGACATCTTACCCAAATCCCAACAGACACTGGAACTGTCCTTCGAAGCCTTTCGTGTGGATCGTATCACGTTTCAGCAGCTCATTGAGAACTACAAAACGCTTCTGCGCCATCGCATCGACTACCATCGCCGTCTCGCCCAACGCGCTCAAGCCATCGCGACTCTCGAGCGAGCCGTTGGTTGTGCGATTACGACGTGGCCCATCGAACTCGAAGAGATTCCCGAGAAACCGACGAGTCCCGTTATGCGGTAAATCTCATGCTCGATTCTGTACAGACTTAAATCGTCACAGTTGCGTTGAACATATTCGGCGAGCGCGAACTAACCCCACTTTCCGACCGCATGTGGAATCTAGGGAGCGCCCTTTACGAGAATGCCGGCGGCAACCTGTAATCCGCCCCGGTCACTTTCGCGTCGGGCAGCCACGTTACTTCCGTCACGCCCCAGCCAAACCCAAGAAACACTTCGCGGATCACGCTCACGAGCTCGTCGACGCGATTCGGGAGATATAGCCGAGCAGATCAATATCGCGCGTGGGCCGCGTCGCGGCGGCCCCCCAGGCTGCAAGCATCAGTGCCCCCTTCAACACGAACTTATCTGCATGATTCGGGACGCTGAGACGGTACAAGAACCGTTCTATCGCGTAATACTGGACTACCTCCTGAAATTGGACGGTTCGATGACTGCGCGACTCGGAGCAACCGTTTTTGGGGGAGTATCAACACGGAAAGGAGAGTTAAGATCGGAATGGCACGAGTAAAGCCTAAGAGCGGTACCGTGAGCGCGCTGTCAGTATTCTATAAACTCTCGGCAGCAGGCAGTGGCGTTACAGTGAGTGCGCCGGGCTGGTGCATTCACTCTGCCGACGGCCTCGTCGACCTTCATCCATCGGGCCAGTGGCATAGCGGCCTCAGCGGGCGGCACCCGATGGATGAAGGACGGCGAGGCCTCTCGCAACCGAAGAGACAAGCTAGACACTCGTGCGCAATAACGTGACATTGTCACGCTATGGAGTCTGCGGGGAATGACGGCTTCAGAACTGCGACACGGGTCCGCAATGGGAGGCACTCTGCCGACGGCTTCGTCGACTTTCAACCATGCGGGGCCAAGGGCCTGACGGCCTCAGCGAGGTGAGCCCCGATGGATGAAAGACGACGAAGCCTCTCGCAACGGAAGAGAACATTCTAACTAACGTTGCCACGAAGTAGCGTGACCTTGTCACGCTATCGGTGCTGCGTAGAATGATTGCGGAGGAACAACCATGGCGCGAGCACGGTACACAATAACTGACTCTGACTACACGCACGCCTGCGCATACATTGAAGACAAATTGCAGAAGCAAGAATTTGCGTTCTGCCGCGAGCGTTCAATCGACACTGCGAAAGCTGAACTCTTTCAGATCGTTCACAGCGCACAGCGTAAGGGGCGTGCTGATCGGCTGAATGAGTGGTGCGAGAAGCATTTAGCTAAGGCCGATTGGCTCAAGCTCAAAGTTGGCATTAGAAAGCGGCGTGAACGCTGGGCTCGACACGATGAGCTAAAAACCGTTGCCATATCCGCCAAAGCCCACCGACTGCTAACAAGTATATCTAAGCGTGACAGCGTCACGTTTTCAGAGATTCTCGAACATCTACTAGCGCGGGCAGCCAACTCCGCGTCGCGAATTCCCAAACGAAAAGTAAGTGGCTGAAGAGAAAGCAGTATTTTATTTCATACGTGACTAGGTCACGGTTTGATCCGACTTTGCCGAGGATTATGTCTCTTCGAAATATTTGCAATTGAGAAGGGAGGTAGGCTAACGTTTCTGTTAGCGGCACGCCTTTGAAGCTCTTTGGGCCACCCCCGCACTCTTTTGAGTAGCGTATAATCGCCGCCTCTTTCACGAATGGCCAAACTAGTGACCATTCGATTGAGAGGCCGGCGGTGCAAAATACGGTTACAGCACATGAACTGTGCTGCCTTCTCCAAGCGATTCGACTCGGTCACTGCGCAGCCTAGTTGCTGGTTGTCCACTTTGGGCATCCAGTGGCTCGGCTGCTGTAGTCGCGCCGTGTTTCGTCGCTCTAGTTCTAGGAGAAGGTCACACCATGACCAATCTAACACTTGCAAGTCAGGAGTTGTTCCGCAGGACGCCCGATGAATGCTTCCCATCACTGGAAGCCCTGTACGCCCACTGCGCTGAGCAGCGGGCTAGTTCCGAGGATCACTGGGAGCGCCCGCAAGATGTGGCGCTTTCCGGTGAGATGCAGCTGACCATTGGCGATTCGCTGCATGGGAAGGGACTGAACGACTGGTCCTTTACTCAGCTCTGCCGAATGGCCGGTGTTAGCAAGGATACGATTAACCGGCTGTCATACTCGACAGCCAGTCGTGCCCTGCAAGAAACGCTTCCCCGTGCAGACAAACCGCTCCAGATTCTCACCACTGGGAATCAGGTCCGGTCTGTTCATGGAGTTGCCTACACTCGGCTCTGGAACGCTGAGCTGCTTGAAATGCTCCAGCAAACAGCCACCGACTTTCAGCCACCGCAGACTGCGATGACTGGCGGTACTGGCTTGTATTGTGGGGAGCAGGACATGTTCTGCTTTCTTATCGATCCGACCGGCTGGGCGGAAATAGACGGCGAAGCCTTTGCTCCGGGGTTCTTTTTATGGAACTCGGAAGTTGGGCGACGCTCGCTCGGTATCCAGACGTTTTGGTTCCAGAAGATCTGTCAAAACCATATCGTCTGGGACGCGATGGAAGTTGTGGAGTTCACTCGCAAGCACACCGCGAATGTCCGCGACGGCCTCGGTGAGATTCGCAGGCTGATCGAGACGCTCGTCGCCAAACGGGATGAACGTCGCGATGGATTCGTCAAAGTAGTTCGCAAGGCGATGACCGAACGACTCGGTTCTGACGCCGATGAAGTGATGAAAGTGCTCGCGAAGGAGGGCATTCCCCGGCACCTGGCAAACCAGGCGCTTGAGATCGCCAAAACTCAAGGTGCATTCACCATCTTTGCGTTGGTTGATGCACTCACCCGGCTGACCCAGAACATCGTCTATGCGGGCGACCGCATGGAGGCGGATGTGAAGGTATCAGCGCTTCTTGCGCTGGCGGCCTAATCATGGACCCGCAAACTGCTTGGACCAACCTGTTGGACGCCTATGTGGCGACCGACTGGGACGCCGCACTGGAAGCTGCAGAAGCACTTCGGATGTGGATCGATCGGGGAGGATTCCCGCCGACAACATGCACTGATCGAACAATGAATGCCGGTTGGCATCGGGCAATCACGCTCGCTGCTTGTCGGTTCATTATTCGTGAAGCGCAAATCAACGGACTAAATGGTTAGTGATTACGGTTTTGGCACCTCACGTTGAGGCGGCCAAGTGTGTACTCTTTTTTTGGAGGTTAGTATCTTGTCGAAATCAAGCACCAAAACACGTCCCGTTCACGAGATCCGTATGGGGCGAATCAAAGCTGCAATCTGGGAGAACAGCACGGACAATGGCACTCGCCATAATGTGACCGTGAGCAGGCTCTACAAGGATGGTGACCAATGGAAGGACTCAGCAAGCTTTGGCCGGGATGACCTTCCGCTTGTCGCCAAAGTCGTTGATCAGGCGCATTCGTGGATTTTCGCGGAGGCATCGGAATCAGCGCATGGTTCAGAGGGCAACGGTCAACCGTTCTAGCCGAACTGCTCTTCAGTAATCTGCATCGGCGACAGAACAACACATGTCCCTTTGCCTACCCCACGGGCCTCAGCCTTTGGGTGATTACTCAACAATCCGACAGGATTCGAGGGAGATGAAGAGGTTCTTTTAGTGGTTGCATGCACCGCCAAATCCTCTCTCTCACTTTTACTACTGGTGTCATCCTGAGGACATTTTATGAATACGTCACTTTTTGCGGCCAGACTCGTTTCTAGACCAATATCGTCTCTATTTCCGCGCAGCCTACTGATTCTAGGGATGCCAATCGCAGTCGGCTCAGCTACTGCACTTGCGGCTCTGCAAGGCCCAACCTGGCTACCGCTCGCGTTCATTGCGTCCATTGCCGCTTTTCAGCTCGCAATCATGGTTAGCGATGCCAAACAATCACCCGTGGGGGAGATTAAAAGCGACATCATCGAAACGCCCTTCCTTTTGTCGCATGATCAGCGTGCGTTCGAGCTGTACCGTAGGCAAGCCAGCGCGCTGCTTAATGTCAGTCGAAGGACGGATATCATTCATCGAGACTTGGCTCTTGATAGAATTGCCATGCTCGCCTCGGAAGCAGAAGAACTTGGTGTCGGTCGCGTTACCTTCAATAATACTGAGACCTGGCGGCTTGCGTACGAGCGGCTCCTACGCAGTCCAGGTACAAGCAGTTACCACTCCATATCTGTGATTCGCACTGCACAATACTGGAATGAAGAGCCGGGACGCCAAAGCATGCGTCTCAATCATGAACTTGCTCGCACAAGTAGGCTCTCCATTCACCGGATTGCAATAATCGACGATTCACTCTGGCCGGCGACGTCGCCACTGCCATTTGAACCGTTGGCTAAATGGCTGCAAGCGCAGGCTGCAAACAGAATAGATATCCGTGCAGTGAGGTTATACACGGTAAGGAGTGAGCCAGATCTCATTGTCGATTGCGGAATTTATGGAAGCAGAGCCATTGGCCGGCAAGAAACCGACGCCAATGGTAATACGGTTCGTTTTTCGCTCGATTTCTGCTTCGATAAAGTGCTCGACATGGAAGAGCGATGGGAGCGGCTTGCAGTGTACGCAACAAAGGTCGACGAACTCTCGAACTGTTAGCGAAAAATATTCGGAAAATTTGTCGAGATCAACTAGATCGCGAGTGGTTGGGCTCGTAGAGTAGGGGATGAAGGAGTTCCCTCTTTGCCCGCACCCGATCTGCTGTATCTCGACACAGCACGGCTGGGTCAGATGTCAGAGTTGGCCCAGCGGCTGAGCATTTCCTTCATCCGACTTTCGGCTGAAGAACCCTTCAGCCTGTACTTCGAACGGTTTTTGCGGAATGGGTTTGAGAGCTGGCCGGAATCTTATCAAAGGCGATTTTCAGGCCTAAAAGGCTGGACTGGAATTGAGTCGCTTAAGCAGGGGATACGTCGAGTTGCAGGCGCAAGGGACGAGTCTCAAGTTGTAATTGCTTCACGTTCGCTTTGGCTTGTTCGTTCTGCCGCACGAGCAGCGTATAAAACCTGCAGTCGACTCCTAACCACTGATTTGAGCTGGCCAAGTTATCAGTCAGTGTTTGAGAGAGAAGCGGCTCGCACAGGTCGCGAACTCCACTGCATCCCGATTCGACACGATATCCTTAGTGACTGCATGGGCGAATCTGACCTGGTTGAAGCAGTTGCATCATCATTTCAGCGGCTGCATTGCGACGGCATTTTCTTACCCGCAGTCGACAATCTCGGGATTCGACTACCGATTGAAAAGATAGTTTCGGCGATTGAAGATCGTGCAGAGCTTCGCGTTGTATTGGTGGATGCTGCACAGGCAATCGGTCACATCCCTTTGGCTGACGTCACTCGCTCCTCTGACTTCGTCATCGCGGGATGTCACAAGTGGGTTCGAGCGTACCATCCTCTCGGAATCGGAATCTTTGGTGGGCGTGAAAGTTCGTGTGTTTTGCGGAACGAGCTGACCGCAGATAGAGAAGACGATTCGCTCTTCAATTTTCTCGAATGCCTCTTGGATGAACGACTTTCGGGCCACATGGAAACGGTGAATCTGACGCCACTATTTTCCTGCCAAGGAGCCATAAGTGAATTCAATGTCCATGAAGTCTCTGAGCGATTTCAGTGTCAGAGGGAGAATGCGCAAGTGGTCCGAAGATTGGCCAGCGAATCCGGATGGGGCTGGCCCCGCATAGATGATCCTATGCAATCAGGCATTCAACTCTGCCGCTATCTAAATGAGACTCCACCAATCAACTTGGAGCAGTCGTTTCACGCAGCAGGAGTCCGGGCGACTGTTTATGGAACTGGCTTAGTGAGGCTCTCTCTGCCAAGCTACAAGCTGTCCGAGATAGAGTTTCAGCAATTGAGAGTAGCGGTTGGTGGGAGTCGTGCGAATGACGTCGAAGCTAATTTGGAGGTACCCACGGTGCTTGGTTAGTGGTAGACAAAGGGTGTTATCGTGCACTAACTGCTCGGACAACGTGAGATCCTTTTGGTATGGCTTACGCCGCATAGTCGGAGGCGCATGGCGAATTTAAGGCGCATAGAGTTGTCCCAGTGGCTGCATTGGTACAGCGCGGTAGCTCTGATAATTGCGACTGTTTTGGGGGCGTGTCCACAAAATGCGCTCGCGCAAAGTGGGGAGAATGCCGGAGTCGAGGGTCGGGTGTTTGATAGAGCCACTGGGCGGCCAGTCCGGGGAGTGCTCGTAGTTCTGCGCGAGTCGATCTTCCAATTCCCATTTCCAATTCCACAGCGCGATACAACGCTCATAACGGATGCGAACGGCTTCTTTCAGTTTGAGATGCAGCAACTGCCTGGGACGTACCCGTCGCTAGTCGCAAGGTGCGAGACGCCAAGAGGTGACGTTGAATCCACCTTGCCCCTCTACAGCCCGCTCCGCGCAGGGGAAGTATACTCCCGCACCTTTTATATTTCGCTGCCAAGAAAATACACCAGTTGCTATCCGCGCTGAGGGCGAGTCACGCCGTGTACGACAATACCGCGAGGAGAAATTCTATGGCTTCCATGTTTAGGTCTCTGGCGCGGTCTGGTTGCGGCAGTCATGCCTTAAGGATTCTTGTTTTGGTAATCGCGGTCATGTGGAAGTCTCCAGCATACGGGCAGATCGACGGTCACATCGGGTTAGAAGGGCGGGTGTTTGATCGTGCTACGGGACGACCAGTTCAAGACGCAGTTGTGGCTTTTAACCAGCGAATTGGGGAGATCGGAGGAAGTACGTCGTACATCGTTACAGACTCCGAGGGCTTCTATCAATTCGACGTGAGACCACTCGAAGGCGCGATCCCGTCAATGCTAGTTACCTGCGAAACACCCAAAGGCAACCCCGAGTCAACTGCACCTCTCTACTCGTTCCTTCGTCCCGAAACTACTTATCGACGAGATTTTTACTTGGCGATGCCACGACGGCAAACACGATGCCGCTTTGGACCTAGCGGAAACTAGATGGCCCTCCCTTCAGTCGACATCATTGAGCTACGCGAGCTGCCTAACACTAACAGCGCGCCTTCCGTGATCGTAAGCGGCGGAAACGCAGCCTGTTTTGCGTTCGAAGAATTTGTATACGGCAAGATACGCAACGCGAACACTCGGCGCTCGTACCTCCATGCAGTTTCTCGCTTTCTCGAATGGTGCAAGGATCGTCCTCTGGCCCTTATGCAGATCGCTCCGAAGGACGTCGGGCAGTATCTGGATTCGCTCCCGTTTGCGCCGGCAACCAAGAGGCTTCACTTGGCTGCCATTCGGCACCTGTTTGATGAACTGGTGACGCGGCACGCGGTCATTCTGAATCCGGCGGCGTCAGTGCGGGGAGAGCGGCATCAAGTCGTTGAGGGGAAAACTCCGGAGATCACCATCGAGCACGCGCGAAGGCTGCTCGGCGGTATCGAAATCGACAACGTCGTGGGGCTTCGCGACCGGGCGATCATCGGGATTCTCGTGTACACGGCTGCGCGAGTCGGAGCTGTGGCAAAGCTCAAGCGGCAGCATTTCTATGACTCAGGTGACCAGTGTTGCCTGCGATT
>JBBQRC010000220.1:0-7748 GCA_038215215.1 Pirellulales bacterium | reverse complement strand
CGAGAGAACCGACGACTCGTGGCGCAGCGAAATCCGCGAACAGATCGGTCAATTGCAGCAGTCTATCGCGCGCGCTACTCCTACGCCTACTACGTCCAGCACTTCGCCCATCGCCGCGCCAGCAGCCTTAAAGCCGGACTTTTCCTTACCGCTTGTTGCGCCCGCTGCACCGAAGGTTAGCGTTCCAGAAGCCAGCATCCCACTAGAACAAGCCACAACAGAACTAGCCCAGCGAGAACTATTCCAGCCGGAAGAAGCCCAGTCGGAAGAAGCCCAGCCAGAATTAGATCAATGGGCAGGAGCCCGGCCGGAAGAAGTCCAGCCTATGCTTGATCAATCGGCTAGCGCTGACGTTGAAGCCATCGCAATCGCCGAAGTTGTCCCCATAGTTGTTGCGCCGGGCGTTCTGCCGGGCTTTACTCCCGCAACGAGTGTGCCCACCGAGACACCGTCGCCGAGCGATGAATGGAAGTTTGAGCAGGGGAACGCGATCCATCAAGCACCTCATGAAGGCTTTGACTCCCCTGTTAAAGACAGCTGGTTCAGCCAACCTGCCACGGTCGAAACGCAGGATGAATGGGAGGGCGCGACCGCAAACTATCCCTCGTGGTTAGCGGAAGAAGTAATCGATGTTGAACCCAAGTTGGCGGTCAAAGACACGGCGGTACCACATGCTCCCGCGTCGACTGCAACAGCGCTACCCGCTTGGTGGACCGACGATGAACGGGCCTTGGAACAGCCCGCCGCAGTCGGGAATCTACCTCCCCTAGTTCATTCGCCTGTGGCGGAGGATTCCGCAGCTTTGTTGAACCTTCAAACGCAGCAAAAGGATTGGAGACCACAGGATCAGCCCGCAGATGAGAATGGCGAGCACAATCCATCGGCGTGGATTGTCGGGGATGCGGAATCCGCTTCGCTGTCGTCTTTCGGATCAACCCCGGAGTCGACTTGGCTGGCAGATTCTGAGCCGCTCGACAATTCGCCTGGCGAACTCGAATTGGCCCCTAACGACTTAGACGACTTAGAACTCGATTCTGAAGACGCCCAACAAATTGCCTCACTTTTCCATATGTTTGGCTCCGCTGAACCAATCGACAAAATCGCAGCCGACAATCTCGAAGCCTCAGAGCTTGCGAGCAACGATGACCAACAGAACGCGTTCGACTTGGGCTATCGGCAACCTGATGAACCCATGGCCGCCCACGACGCCGTCGTATCAACTCTCCAACCGTTGACTGAGGAACCGGAACGCGATGCCGAGATTGATGCCGCTACCGTAAGTCAGTTCAGCGGTAACGAAGCAGAGGTACGCCAACCTGTCGCACCGTTGTACCGCCTACCGGAAGCCGAAGCGGTCTCGAACCAGCCCGAGACGATTCAGGAAGAAGCATCTGCGATCCCAGAAGAAGAAAGTGTCGAAGACTACATGACGCGGTTGCTCGCGCGGATGCGCACCAGCGAAGAACCAAGTCCCGCGATTACGTCGCGAAAGCCCGTAAAGGAAGTGTCTCAACAAGTGAATGCGTCGCCTAACACGGCCGGCACTCAGATTGTTTCGACCAGTGCACCTGCTGCGGCACTGCCCGAGACGGTACGGAGTGTTTCTGTTGCGACGAAGCCATTCAACCCTGAGGAGTACATTCCACGAGCACTTGCCCCGGAAAAGTCACAGAATCTGGCCGCCTTGCGCGAGCTAGCCAACAATTCTGCCCGCTCGGCAATTCAAGTGAGCGCACGGAGAAAGTACGGTTCTGCCTTGGCGATAAAGCTGGTCGTCGCTTCGGTGGGCCTTGGGGTAGGCTGTGTCCTGATCATGCTCAACGGTTTAAATGTGAACATTAGCTTGATCGCCACGATTGCTTCATTTTTGGTCGCAATCATTTGGGGCTTTGATGCAATCAGCACCATCAAGCCAACTTTGCAATTACCCAGTCAGAAGGAGATCGCGGTTAAACAAGTCGAAAACAAAGAGATGCCCGAAGCCAAGTAGCCTTTGTGGCCACTCGCCTTCATTGCTATAACTGTTTACATCATGAAATGGCTGGTGCCGCCGTTGGCGACCCGTGATCATGAATTCTGTAAATGAGATCTAGTATGAAGCGCTGCGATTTAATGGATTGCGACCTCGGTAGGTTGCTGGCTGGTGTCGAGCCGACCACGCTTACATCGCGCGCTGGTGGCGCCTTAGTAATTCGCTGCCTGAGCTTAATAGTGCTGAGCCTCTGGCTGCTGATGCCCATGAAGTCGTCAGCGTCCCCGCCGGCTTCGGAGATAGCCGGCGGTGCTCAGTTTGAATTTTCCTTGCCAACCACAGCAGGCTCGACCTACCGCCTGGGCTCGTTCTCAAGTGCACCGCTGCGGGTTGTTTGTTTCCTAGGTTGCGAATGCCCTTTAGCGCTCCAGTATGGTCCTCGGCTGCAGGAACTATCTCGGACCTACGCCGACCAAGGGGTAGAATTCATTGGCGTCAACAGTAATCCTCAAGACTCCCTAGCAGATGTTTCGCGTTACGCCAAAACGCTGCAATTGACTTTCCCTGTGCTAAAAGATCACGACCGCATTGTTGCCGCCCGGTTGAACGCCAAACGGACACCGGAAGTAATCTTGCTTGGTCGTCAGGGAGAGACGCTTTATCGGGGACGCATCGATGACCAATACCAGCCCGGGATTGTACGTAATCAGGCGTCTCGGGCGGATCTGAAAACTGCCATCGACGAAGCGCTGGCCGGCAAACCAGTCTCCGTCCCAGTGACCGATGCGTTCGGGTGCTTGATTGCCAAGCCTCGAAAGACGATTGAAAATGCTGCGGTGACCTACTGCGGGCAAATCGCCAGGGTCTTGGAACAGCACTGCGTCGAATGCCATCGGGCAGGTGAAATTGGTCCCTTTGCACTCGACAACTTTGATGACGTTGTGGGTTGGGCGGATATGATCGTGGAAACTGTGCAACAAAAACGCATGCCCCCTTGGAATGCCAATCCGGAACATGGCGAGTTTCTCAATGCCCGCGGCATGTCGGATGCGGACCGAGAGTTGCTCGAACGCTGGGTTGAATCGGGCACTCCCTACGGTGACCCCACCTCCCTGCCGCAGACTGCCTTGATAAGTGGTGATAACCCAACTGAAAAGCAGCCAGACCTTTCCATTGCGATGAGCGATACGGGCTTTCCAGTCCCGGCCGAGGGGACCGTCGACTACCAATACTTTGTTGTTGATCCTCAATTGACAACAGATCGGTGGGTAAATTTGGCTGAGCTGATACCTGGAGATCGGTCTGTGGTTCATCATGGAATAGTCTTCATTCGGCCACCTGACGGTCAGCGTATCGATGGCGTGGGCTGGTTAACCGCCTACGTTCCGGGGCAGCGTATACCCCATTCGCCAGCCTATCGAGCTCGTCGCCTCCCAGCCGGCTCAAAATTGGTATTTCAGATGCACTACACCCCCAATGGCAAAGCTACTGAAGACGTCTCGAGGCTAAATCTCTGGTTCTCCGCTGCCGAGGAGGTCACTGAGGAACTTATGACTCTAATTAGTATCAATCAGGAACTGGAAATTCCGCCGCGCATGTCTGACGTGAAGATTAATGCTCAAACGGATTACCTACCCGAGGACGGTAAGTTGTTGGCGCTCTCCCCGCATATGCATTTGCGTGGCAAATCGATGCGAGTCCAAGTTGGCGATGGTCAGGGAGCGAGTCGGGTGATCCTAGATGTACCCCATTACGATTTCAATTGGCAACATACCTATGTATTGAAGGACCCGCTTCCCTTAACCAACCTCAAGAATTTTTCCTTCCTTGCAACGTTTGATAACTCTGCGAACAATCCGTTTAACCCAGACCCTGACGACTTCGTGACCTGGGGTGACCAAACCTGGGAGGAGATGGCGATCGTGTTTTACGAAGTTGCTAGGCCTCGTGGAAATTCCGCGGCAAAAACAGCCGCCCAGCTGGCCGCCAGCACACCTCGCTCCGCTGACGAAGCTCCAAAGAACGACGAATTTCAAAAAAACGTGGAACACCAGCGGCTAGCCGACGAATACATGCAGGATCTCGATCGGAATCGTGATGGCAAGTTGTCGTATGACGAAGTGGAACGCGCGGTACAGCTTCAAGGATTCCGCAACCTCGACCGGAATGGCGATCGCCTAATTGAGCGCAGTGAAATACTGGATGCACTGAGTACGCGACGCTGATGTGAGAAAAGCAGATGTGAGAAAAGCAGATGCGAGAAAGGAAGCAGAGCCGTCAACGGGGCTCGGCGACCGCTTATCCTGAAAACACGGATCATCCCGGCAACACGGACACGCCTCCAATGACTCCTCGCAATTGCCCTCCTGCTGCGGCAAGCATTTGACGTGCATGGGCGGCGTCCACCGATCGGTGAACCATGACAATTGCCGTCTTCACTTCACCCTCAGCCCGATTCAACAGTTCCAATGCGTCCCCCTCGCTGATGCCGGTGAGCATGCGGACCAATCGCTGACTGCGGGCCACTAATTTCGAGTTCGTCGCGCGCAGGTCCACCATTAAATTCCCGTAGGTTTTGCCGAGCCGCACCATACTGGCAGTGGTGAGGGTGTTTAAGACCAACTTGGTCGCCGTGCCGGATTTCATTCGTGTCGAGCCGCTGATGACTTCTGGGCCCACGACCGTGGCAATCACCACGTCACATTCCCCCTCCAGTTCACTCGCCGCATTGCAGGTATGCCCCAACGTGGCGCAGCCAAGGCTGCGCGCAAATCGCAATCCGCCGATGACATAGGGAGTACGGCCACTGGTCGCGATGCCCATAACGCAGTCTTGACCGGTTAAGTGAATCCCTCGCAAATCCTCGGCCGCCTGGGTGAGACTGTCTTCCGCACCCTCAATGGCATGGCGAAGTGCCCGGTCGCCACCCGCGATCAAGCCAACAATCAGTCCCTCAGGAGTATTAAATGTCGGTGGACATTCGCTTGCATCGAGGACACCCCAGCGTCCAGAAGTTCCAGCTCCTATGTAGATCAGCCGCCCTCCGCTGCGCAGTCGCGGCACTACAAGATCGATCGCAGCAGCAATTTGCTCCGTTGTTCGCGCCACCGCTTCGGCCACCAATTGATCTTCACGATTGATCAACTGCACTAAATCAAACGTATCTAAATCATCAATCGTTGTTGAGGCGGGATTGATCGCTTCGGTCGTTAATTTTGAAAGGTTCATCGAAGAGACTGACCTAAGTCGGGACCTACTTGAAGGACGAGATTTCGGAATCGCACTTCGGTAGCTCCGCCCGAGTGTAACTGCAACGCGATGATCCCCGCGCGACGCCCTGGCGAGTCGTCCAATTGGACACACGGATGGCCATTAATCGTCGTCGTGATCTTAGAACCGACCGCCTCGATGGTATACGTATTCCAATCGCCAAGCTTGACGAACTCTTCGCCACTTTTATCCCAAAGTAGGCCGCGACCATGCTCTTCATATAG
This sequence comes from Pirellulales bacterium, assembly GCA_038215215.1. Classification (GTDB taxonomy): domain Bacteria; phylum Planctomycetota; class Planctomycetia; order Pirellulales; family Pirellulaceae; genus Aureliella. The sequence goes on along the minus strand of JBBQRC010000220.1, from coordinate 2,282 downwards.
CTTGCCCCACCAGCCAGCCCCGACGTCCGCCTGGTAGCCCTCGACCGTTCCGTCGGCCCGCGCCACGCTGCGAAACTGGATGCCACTATTTCCTTCATTTCCCAGCAACTTGACGTCAACCACAAGCCTAAAATCTCCGACCGCTAGATCGCTGACGAGGAATTCGTTCTGTTTCAGTCCTGATGTCCTACCAACAATCTCTCCCTTCTCAACCGTCCACAGTTCGCTTTTCCCCAACCACCCGCCAAGATCCTTGCCATTAAACAACTGCGTGGCGTTGTCTGGGGTGGCCTGCAACGGTGTCTGATTTTTACCTCGCAGATAGGCGATCACCGAACGAATTTCGTGCTCGCTAAACTGATTCAATTGGTCATCGGGCATCATCGACTTATCGCTTGCAACGCGACGCTCAATCTCGTCCTTTGGCACGATGACCATCGCATCTGCGGTTTGCAGCGTCACGCTCTTCTCATTTTCACTACGGACGATGCCGGTGATGACTTGTCCATCCTCTGTCAGGATTACCGACTGGCGATATTCGTTGGCCATCACGGCACTCGGATCAACCATATTTTCAAGCAAATAATCGATGTTTGCTCGATTGGAACCTGTCAGCTCGGGGCCCAGTTTCTGCCCGACTCCGTAAAGTACGTGGCAGCGTTGGCATGTTTTCGCAAACACTGCCCGCCCCAAAGTTTCATCGGGTTTCGGCAAAGATAGATCGCTGACCAATGCCTTATAACGCGCAATCAATTCAGTCTTTTCTGCCGAACTTTGTCGAACTTGCCCCCACACTTGACCAAGTCTCTGCTTAACTTCTTCGTTACCGAGATACTCGAGCTGCCGCGCCATGTCCGCACTCAAATCGGTTGCTTCAATTTTTTTGGCAGCAATGGCGTTGAGCAGAGCTATCGCAGAGGCAGCGCGGCCGCAGAGCGTGGCCATCGTGGCTCGTCGCTGGGGAGCGTCCAGTTGTGGGTAGGCCGCCAACAGCTGCTCGGCAATTCGCACGTCATCGTATTGCGCTAGACCTCGGATAGCCGCCTCACGCAGCTCCCCCTCCTCCTTGCCCGTGGCCAGGACAAGCTGCAGTAGCGTCTCGACCAGCGATTTGTCTCGTGCGGCCACCAGAGCTTCGAGCGCGTTTTTTCGCGCCACCAGTGGAGCTTGATTATCGCCAAGTTGTTTACGCAGCAGCTCCATGGCTGATGAATCGCCAAAAGTCACCCCCAACGCAGCAGCCTGCAGCCGCACTGCCTGATTTGGACTTGCGACCAGTACTCCGTAAGCAGCGTCCCAGGCGGGCGGTTTCGTCGCAGTCCGCTGGCCTGCCAAGGCAGTGCGAATGGCTTGCAGAAACGTCAACTGCAGCTCGGGCGTATCAGCCTTGCGCAATCCGCTTAACAGTCGTTCGGTGGCTTCTTCCCCACCGGAGCCGGCAATCCGGCGAAGCATGAATTCACGCAATATTGGCACGTTGTTTCCGGCGACAAGTGCCCACGCCAGTGACCGTTCCGCGTCCCCATCGGCTAGTGGCTCCGCAGCGTACCAGATCATCAACGGCAAATTGTGATCTTCGGCAATGCCTGCATGCGCCGCCAGACTCGCGAGCGCTTTCCAGCGTTCCGCCAATGGCACGCGCTGGAGTGCCGAGGCAGCGAAGAGCTGTGCCACAGGTGAGGGATCGGCCGCATTTTTCTCAATGAGCTCGACTAATCCCGTCGTTGCCTGCTTCACTGAAGACTTCTCTGCCGCCATGCGCAGAGCCCAACCTCGCACAAGGTCGCTGGCATCCAGCGAGAGCTTCGCTATGTCGGCTGGCAACAGGGCTGTAACGCAGTGCAGGACCCAAGCGGCTCGCAAGCGACGTGGAACTTCGGCATGCGTGAACGCAATCGTCTTCAAACGTTCGACCGCCTGCGGGTCGACCTTTCCCTGCGCTGCACGCTCTTGCAGAATTCGTCGCGAGTGCCGCACAAACCATTCGTTTTCATGCAGACACTGCTCTGCCAACTCGAGGTCCGACTGACCTCTGAGATCAACCGCCGCTGGCAAGGCTTGACCGTAACTGATTTTGTAAATCCGTCCATTGCTACGATCGTGCTTTGCCACATCACCCAAATGACAAGCTTGCATATCGTACCAGTCGATCATTGTGACTTGACCGTCGGGACCATAACGCATGTTGAGAATTTGCGACGCCATATCTCCGGTCAGCAGGAAATCCGGCGCGTGCTTGCCGACGTAACCGCTCCCGGCTGGTTCGAGCAAATCCATGTTCA
>JBBQRC010000219.1:0-7758 GCA_038215215.1 Pirellulales bacterium | reverse complement strand
AAAAAATAATGCTCTAGCGGCGGCAGAAAGTGAGAAAAAAGCCAAGATCAATGCCTTGCAAGCTGAAGAAAAGGCAAACCAGTCGGCAGTGGCGGAAAAGTTGGCTGCTGAAGACGCGCGTGCCGCGAGAGATCTTGCATTGAAGAAGGAGGAAGAAGCCAAAAGTGCCGCGACTAAAGAAACGATTGCCAAAGAAGCTGCAGTAAAGGCTGAAGGAATTGCCAAAAAAGCCGCCGCCAGCGAAACGATTGCAAAAAATGACGCGCAACTGCGAGCTGCGGAAGTTCAACTTGGCGAGTACAAATCCTCACTCGCTCTGGCTAAATCGCAAATCGAATCGTTTGCGTTGGTTGAGAGTAAGCAGAACCTGGCGCGACTCAAAAACGTCACCTCAGAAATTTTTGGCGACCGCGTTCCCGACTTTGATACCTGGGGATGGCAGCGCATCAATCTGCTCAGCAACGACGACCTACCAACCGCTCAAATTGGCTCCGAAGTTTCCACCTCGGATTACTCCGCAGCAAAAAATATGGCGGTTGTGGGAACCCAAACCGGCAAGGTTGTGGTCTTGAAATACGATGAAAGTGGTTTGTCGCAGCGTTTTGAGCTGACCGAACCAGGCGCTAAGATTATTGCCGTGGCCATCTCGCCGGCTGGCGACGAAGTGGTTTACGGATTCACGCAAGGTGAAACAAGCGGCATGCGCCGCTGGCTATTAACGCAGGCTGCGGCCGAACCGGTCGCGGCCGTCGCCAATCGCAATTTCCAACGCATCACCTACTCGCTCGACGGCCAAAAAGTACTGGCCGGTATTAATGGCGGAGTTTGGATTTGGGATCATACACCCGACTGGTTCAGCCAACCTACACCTGCGCAACAAGTCGATAATATCCGCGGGGATCTGAAGAGCCTACAAGCGATCTCGCCAACTCAAGTTTTCCTGACCGTGCAGACAACCGACAAGATGGTGCTGGGATGGTTGGATCACGTGACTAGTACCTACACATCGATCAAGCTCCCGGTCGAACTGGAGCCGCAAGTCATCGCGGCTGCCCATACCTTGGTGGATAACAAAATCGCCTTGGCGCTGAAAAATAACCGCATACTCGTTGGCACACTGGCCCCGGATGGCCAATCGCTCTCCGATTTTAATGCGTTGGAGGACAAGCATCGTGCACAGGTTACACAGTTCTTGTTGGACGGCCAAGGTCGTATGGTCACGGCCAGCGTTAATGAACCCGTGGCCCACGTCTGGAACTACAGCAACCACGCTTGGCAATATGAAAGCTACCTCACTGGAACGCCGGATAATCTGGCGGGGATCGGCATGATTGGCTCGGCACAGGTGCTGGGCGTCGACGTGAATGGTGCAGCCATCGTATGGGATGTGCAACGGCAACAGCAGCGGCGCCGACTACAGCGGCAAGGCGATGATTATTATGCTCCGGTGCAGGCGGTTGCAACTGGGACTAGCCAAGGTTGGGCACTGGCCATTGACGGTGCGGCCGCAATTGATAGATGGAATCTGGTGGATGGTACGACTCAGCATTTCGACGCGCAGCGATGGAGTTATTTCGGCCATACGCCGGGTGCTGAATTGGTCGACTCCGCGGTTGATCTTGAGCGTGGTGTTATCGTCACCGCAGCCCGACTGACCTACGCCGAAAAGAGATACTTGCCATTGCCGGGACAGCAGTGGGAGTTCTGCATTTGGGATGCAGCCTCGGGTGCAATGGTACGCAGGTGGACCGCTGCCAATCGCGTCGTTGCCAAGGATGAGTCGCGCACCGAGTCGATTGAACAGCGGATCACACTCGTCGATCGCGGCCGAAAAATTCTCTTTGCCAGCGATAATGAAACTCGTATTGTTGATCTTACCAGCGGCAAAGAGTCATTCTTGAGAGACGATTTTGGCAGTTACTTTGCGGTTCCACATCCCACAGACGATTCGTTAGTGATGCTCGTCAAACGATCTGGAGCAATCCGACTGCTGGATTTGAACAACGAGCAGAGCTGGGATGATTTAGACTGGCGCTATTTTGCCCTGGCCGACCCCAGCGATATTCCGCTGCAGGGGGCTTGGTCCGACGATGGACGGCACTTCTATCTCGCATTCTCCACGGGTGGCCTGGCTAAATTTAGCTGGAGTGGCAGCCTGCTCGACTTAGCTTGGTCCAGTCGCAAACTCGAAGACGATGCGCGGCGGGCGGACCTGCGTACGGCACTGACGGTGAAAAGTGGTCGCGCCCAATCGCACTTGGATGTTGACTTGCTGATCGAAAACGCCGAAGTTGGAGAAATCGTCCACATGGCGCTGCGCAATCGTGGGCTGAACGCAACCACCAAGCTTGTGTCTGTACTTTTCGATGGCGCTGACCTAGCGCCGGTTTTGGCGGATGACCAGACGGTCACTGAGGTGCGGTGGCTGCAGCATCGTAATGGCAAAGTGGTGGTCGTCGACCGTCTTCACGATCGGTTGATAGTAGATATGCGTCGCGTGCGTTCGAGTCTGAGAGTCAACAACCAGACCTTTGTCTCGACCAACTCAGCCGATGTATTTGGATTGACCGACGGCCAAACGCGGGTCTTCAGCTATGGTCGTCCGCCGCTGGTGACAACGGCCGCCAGCCACGATGGCAAATCGATGTATGCCCTGTTTGAAGACGGAGCTATTTGGAAATTTGAGATGAGCGATGGCGACCAACCGAATTGGCAACGGCTCGCGTTCACCGCCACGGGTGTTAAACAAATGCAACTGTCGCCGGATGGAGCACAATTATTGTTGCTGGGTGAAAATGCACGGGTGGTGGATGCGGTGACTGGTGACACACTGCAAGAGTTGGGGATCGTACTCGCCGCTCGATGGGATGCGGTGCAGGTTGGTCGTTTGGCGGTTTGTCGCGCAGGTGGTGTTCTGGAATTGATCGAAAACGGTAACACCCTAAAACTCCAGCAAACGGTGGATGCCAGCGCAGGGGACGTCATCGGCCTGCAATTTTTTACAGAAACTTGGAAGGACGCAGCGGCTGCGCCACGCCGCCATTTGTTGATCCATTCCGAAGATGCGGACAACGGATATCTGCAGTTCGTTGCCATCGATGAGGCTCCAGCGGGCGCCTTGCAGTTTGCGCAAATCGGCGGGGAACGAACGCAGCAACTGAAAAAAGGATCAAAGGTCATGGCCTCCCCGACAGAAGGGATTTTGGTAACCGGAGATCCAAAGGGAACCGTAGCGGTCTGGTTTGCCACGCCCAGTTATGAAACCAAGCCGCGGCAACTGTTCGACCTAGAAGGACACCGCGGGGCGGCGATTACTTGCTTGGAATTCTCGAGCGATGGTCGAACGGTGATTACAGCGGATAACGAAAATCGCCTGTTCGCCTGGCTCTCCACGGATCCACTCATCAAGAAACCGAAGTAAGGCGTCGTGACAAACGTGTGGCTAAGACTTAAGCCACGCGACACATTGACGCTGGGTGCATTCCGAGCCGTGACGGTTTATGATACGTAGTTCGACGGCTTATGATATGTAAGTCAAATACCTCTCCCACACGCACCTCCCACGCGAGATACGAAACAATGGTTTGTTCCCGCCTCCGCTTTTTAGCGCTGCTCCCCCTCTTTGCTTTCCTGCTCCAGTTGACAGCCAGCGGTGCGGATCGCTTGGTCTTTGAACCTGCTGGTGCACCAGCGGGCAAACAGGTGGTGTTAATCGCGGGTGACGAAGAGTATCGTACGGAGGAGAGTATGCCCATGCTGGCAAAAATCCTCAGCCAAAAACATGGCTTTAAGTGCACCGTGTTGTTTGCATTGGGTGAAGATGGAGCCGCGTACATCGACGCGAATAATTCGGCCGGCCTGCGCGGTCTCGATGCACTGGCCACGGCGGATCTGCTGCTCATCGGCACACGCTTCCGCAATCCCGATGCCGCACAAGCCAAGTACATTACCGATTTCTTGAATGCCGGTAAGCCTGTGATTGGCATTCGTACCGCCACACATTCGTTTAAGGGGAGCGGGAGCTTTGGTGGTTTGCGCTACGACGATTTTGGCTTGAAGATCCTCGGCGAAACTTGGGTCAGTCATCATGGCGAACATAAGCGACAGGGAGCCCGTGGTGTGATCGAAGCGGCTCAGGCCAAGCATCCTTTACTGCAAGGTGTCAAGGATGTGTTTGCCCCCTCGGACGTGTACGGCGTCACTCACTTGACCGACGCGGACCTAGTACTCATGCGTGGCGCAGTCACCGCCACACTCGACCCGCAGTCCGAGATTATTGCTGGCGAAAAGAATTCTCCGATGCAGCCGTTCGCTTGGCTCCACGAATATCAACGCCCGAACGGAAGTGGCACCGGCAAGTCGTTTTGCACCACCGCCGGGGCATCTGTCGACCTGGTGAATGCCGACTTGCGACGCATGCTAGTTAACGCTGCTTACTTTCTGACTGGGCGTGATGTTCCGGCCATGGCCGATGTGAACTACGTCGATCCTTTCTATCCCAGTTTCTATGGTTTTATTCAAGAACCCAATTACTGGAAGAAGGCTAATTTAAAGCCTGAGGACTTTGCCTTGGGTAAGGCTCCTCACATGCCAGATCCCAAAGGTTCGCCGGAGTGGAAGTTTCGTGACGTACCTCCCGTTCCTGAAACCCAAGGGAAGTCGTCGCGTCTGCTTGATCTCAAGTCAGGTGAACGGATTGCCATGGTGGGAGGTTCGCTGGCCGAACGCATGAACCTGTTCGGTTACTTTGAGGCATTGCTACACACTCGATTTCCCGAAAAGCAGTTGCTGTTCCGTAACTTTGGCTGGCCGGCAGATGAAGTTGGCTTGCAGCAAAGGCCTGACAACTACGTCAAGATCGATGACCCGCTCGAAGTCTATTCACCAGAATTGTTTTTGTGCTTCTTTGGTTCCAACGAGCGTTTTGCCGGGACCGATGCAACCACGGTTAAGGCCTTTGTTGAGCGTTATACGAAATGGATCGAAGATACCCAAACGCGATTTACGGTCGATGGCAAGTCCCCGCGTTTCGTCTTGATCAGCCCCATCGCGTTTGAAGCCAGTGAGAATCTGCATCTGCCACAAGGGGCAAAAGATAATCAAGAATTGGCAGTATACACAGCTGCCATCAAGCAATTGGCCGACGAAAGAGGACTCCTGTTTGTCGACCTGTTCACCCCCAGTCAGCAATTGTTTGCCAGTCAACCTGGCGCTCAGTTCACGATCAATGGCTTGCATCACAATGAGGCTGCGGATCGTGCCGTGGCTGCCCAAATGGACTCGCAACTTTTCAAGTCGCCGCACCCGCTGGGAATGGATGTTTCCAAGTTTCACGAGGTCCGCAAATGGGTGAACGACAAGTCGTGGTACCACTTGCAAGACTACCGCATGCTGAATGGCTGGTATGTCTACGGCGGGCGACGCACTTGGGATACAGAGACGTTCCCAACTGAGTTTCGCAAGATCCGCAATATGGTTGCTAATCGCGATCAATACATTTGGGATTTGGTCGCTGGGAAACAGGTTCCCGATCAGCCGGATGACAGTAAAACCGGTGAAGTGTTTATCCCTGAAACGATGTTCGGGACACGCGATGAAGGCTTTCGTGCCGGACGGGAACCCAAGACACTGGTTTATCCAACGCCTGCAGAGTCGATTGCAAAAATGAAAGTCCCCGAGGGCTTTGAGGTGCAATTGTTTGTCTCGGAGAAGGATTTTCCTGAGTTCGCCAACCCTACGCAAATGGCCTTTGACTCCAAGGGGCGGTTGTGGGTTTCTTGCATGATCAATTACCCGCAATGGTTGCCTGGCGCTGCCAAGCCGGGTGACAAACTGTTCATCTTCGAAGACACCAATCAGGACGGCCGCGCGGATGTGTGTAAAACCTTCTACGATCGTTTGATTTGCCCGACCGGCTTTGAATTCTTCCAAGATGGCATACTAGTGGTGGATGAGCCACGTATTTTGTTCCTGCGCGATACTGATGGAGATGACCGGGCCGACGAAGCGGTACAAGTGATTGACGGCATCGCGACTGACGACACGCACCATACGATGGGGGCTTGGGAATTCTCGCACGGTGGTCTGCTGTATATGCTCGAAGGTGTCTCGATGTCGACCGCCATGGAGACTCCGTGGGGACCCTTTCGCAACCGCGGCACCTCTGGTGCTTACGTGCTCGATCCTCTGTCTTGGAAATTCCGCCACTTTAAGACGCCAGGTTACGGCAATCCTTGGTGCATGGTCTTCGATCGTTGGGGGCAGGGTGTGATTGGTGACGGCACCAACGCGCAGCAACATTGGACAAGTCCCCTATCGGGCTATGAGGTACCGTCACGGCGTACGCTCACGCCAAACTTCGACAACCAAAGTATGCGTCCGGCGGTGGGAAACGATTTTTTGTATAGCCGTCAGTTTCCAGACGATGTGCAAGGGCAATTCATCTATGCATGTGTGATCAACATGCACGGCATGCCGCGCTTTGAAGTCGGTGATGAACCAGGTACTGCCGGTTTTGCAGGCAAGCGCATCGAGGACCTGCTCAGTTCCACGGACAATTTCTTTCGGCCGGTCGATCCGCAAATTGGTCCAGACGGGGCGTTATGGTTCGGCGATTGGTGCAATGCCCTGATTGGCCACATGCAGTATTCGCAGCGTGACCCCAATCGTGACCACGAACATGGTCGCATTTATCGCATGGTTTACAAACCTAAGCCACTGCTGGAACCTGTGCTGCAGGCTGGCAAGTCGATTCCGGAATTGCTAGGTCAATTGAAAGAATACGAAACACGCACTCGTTACCGTGCGCGACGTGAATTGCGTAGTCGCAACGCGGCGGATGTTTTGGCTGCCGCAAATAAATGGATTGCCGGTCAGGTCGACGCCAATCAGTTGTGCGAAGCGCTGTGGTTACAAGAGAGTTTCCGCCAAGTTGATCCCAAGTTGGTCGATCGTATTATGGCGAGCAATGATTTTCATGCTCGGGCTGCTGCCGTTCACACAGTCGCCAACGAAATCGAGCGTTATCCAGGAGCCATGGCACTCTTCACCAAGGCGGTTGCCGATGAGCATCCGCGGGTGCGGCTCGAGGCTATTCGCGGTTTGAGCTTTGTGCAGACCGCAGCAGCCGCTGAGGTGAGTCTGCGGGTTATCGAAAAGCCACTCGACTATTGGATTGAGTACACGCTTGAACATACGCTGCAAGCCCTTATGCCAGCGGCAGATATTGCCGAACAACAAGGAACTTTCTTGTCCGGGGCGCCGCAGCAGGCTAAAGACTATTACATGGCCTATAAGTTATCCACGGGGCCGGGTGGACTGGCGGTCAAGCCACTGAAGATCGCGGAGGACCCAGATGCATCGTCTCGTGAACGGAACCGTGCGGTGGCTACGTTGGCGAAACTGGGAGGTGGCAGAGCCGCTCAAGGTGAGGTGGTTTATACCCGAGTCTGCGCAGCCTGTCATCGCATCGGCAATGCCGGCAAGGACTTTGGTCCCCGCCTTGATGATGTTGGCGGACGGTACAGCCGAGAAGAAATCATTCAGCACGTGTTGTGGCCAAACGATAAGATCGCCAAGGGTTACGAAACCATTCAGGTGCTCACCGCTGACGACGAGACGGTGATCGGTTTTATCATCAAAGAGACCGCCGATTCGCTCACGCTTGGGACAGCCAATGCCAAGGAGGTGGTGATTCCGGTGGCGGATATCGAACGTCGCCAGGAGAAGAAGGCCAGCTCAATGCCCGAAGGCTTGGTC
>JBBQRC010000218.1:0-7766 GCA_038215215.1 Pirellulales bacterium | reverse complement strand
GATTGCGGAAGGTGCCAAGTGGGGAGAGCATTGGGCCTTTGAATCCGTTGTCCGTCCGGTCGTTGAGCTGTCTTCTAGGCATCCAGTGGATGCCTTGGTTCAACGTCAACTTGAACTGCAAGGCTTAACTTGGAATCCCCCCGCAGATCGCGAAACACTTATCCGGCGACTTTCCTTGGACCTGACCGGTTTACCGCCGACTATAGCAGCGCTTGATGAATGGTTGGAGGATACCACGCCCGGCGCGTGGGAGCGGTTGGTCGATCGGACGCTCGCGTCACCGGCTTACGGTGAACGGATGACTTGGGATTGGCTTGAGATCGCTCGTTACGCCGATACCAACGGCTATCAAGGTGATAATGAGCGCACGATGTGGCCGTGGCGGGACTGGGTCGTTGACGCCTTCAACGCGAACATGCCCTTTGATCAATTCACCATTTGGCAATTGGCGGGTGATCTTCTGCCCGAGGCCACAGACCAGCAGCGCTTGTCCACCGGCTTCAATCGCAATCACATGATCAATGGTGAAGGGGGGCGGATTGCCGAAGAGAATCGGGTCGACTATGTCATGGACATGACCGAAACCATGGGCACCACTTGGCTCGCTATGACTCTGAATTGCTGTCGCTGCCACGATCACAAGTTCGATCCGATCCTGCAGAAAGAATATTACCAATTTACTGCCTTCTTCAATCAAACACCCGTCGACGGTGCAGGGGGAAATCCCCAAACTCCTCCGGTGATCGCCGTCGCGAGTGCCGAAGATCAAAGGCAAGAAGCGATACTCGAGCAGCGTGTCGAACAATTAATCAGTCAGCGCGATTCCATTGGTCGTGCGATCGAAGATGGCGATGTGGGGTTGCAGAAACTGAACAGTGAAATCGCCAGCTTGGAAGCGGAGCGCGGTAAGCTGCGCGAGCGGTTCCCCAAGGTGATGGTGATGCAGGATCTAGACAAGCCGCGCAGCTCTTTTGTACTCGACCGAGGCCTATACAGCGAACGGCGCGCTGAGGTAGTGGCCGAGTTGCCGAGATTTTTGCCCAAGTCGGATGCCGGTGACAAACTCAGCCGTCTCGATTTAGCGCGATGGCTAGTATCGAAACAGCATCCGTTGACGTCTCGTGTCGCGGTCAATCGTTTATGGCAAATGTTGTTTGGTACGGGGCTCGTCAAAACGGCAGAAGATTTTGGTGTCCAAGCTGAATATCCTGTTCACCGTGAGTTGCTTGATTGGTTGTCGGCTGAGCTGATCGACTCGGGGTGGGACGTCAAGCATGTGCTGAAGACGATTGTGACGAGCGATACTTACCAGCAGAGTTCGCGCGTGATCGACAACGCGGGTTACCAGCGCGATCCCGAAAATCGCTGGTTGGCACGTGGCCCACGTTTTCGGATGCCTTCTTGGATGATTCGTGACCAAGCCTTAGCTGCGGCGGGTTTGTTGAACCGGCAATTCGGTGGCGCACCTGTGAACACCTACCAACCAGCAGGGATCTGGGAGGAAGCGACCTTTGGAAATAAAAAGTATCAAGTCAGTTCGGGAGGCGCGGTGTACCGCCGCAGTTTGTACGTTTTCTGGCGGCGGATCGTTGGCCCGGCCTTGTTTTTTGACGCTGCGAAACGGCAAACCTGTGAGGTCAAACCGCTCCGCACCAACACACCGATGCACGCCCTGACGACCTTAAACGATGTGACGTATGTCGAAGCGGCCCGCGCACTCGCTACGCTGGCGATGAAGCAAGCGCCCGACGAAGACGCGCGGTTGCGGGTGCTCATTCAGCGCGTGCTGTCCCGTTACCCGACCGATAAGGAGTTGATCCTGTGGCGGCGCACCTGGAAACACGCTGAAGAAACTTTCGCCAACGACCCTGAATCCGCCGAGCGGTTTTTGGCACTTGGTGAATTGCCCCGCGAGCCAACAATCGCGGCAGACGAATTGGCTGCTTGGACGGCTGTGGCGTTAAATCTGCTGAACCTGGACGAGACGTTGACCAAGGAATAAGTTCGCATGAGCGGCCTGCTAGTGAGTAGCGATGCCAATGCAGTGCGCACCTTGTTGAGGAGAGAATGATGCAACCAACTTTAAGCCTGCTCGACCCGAATCCAATCAGCTGCGTGCGGCAGCAGCAACTGTTGATGAACCGTCGGCAATTATTTGGCCGCGGCGCCACAGGCATTGGTGTAGCAGCGTTGGCCAGTCTTCTGCAAGGTGACGGGCTGCAGGCGACCGAGGCGACGAGCGGGGCAAAGTCGCTGGGGCTGGCGGGCGTGCCGCATTTTCCGCCGCGCGCCAAACGTGTGATCTTTCTCTTTCAGAATGGCGCGCCGACTCATATCGATTTGTTCGATTACAAGCCGCGCCTCCACGACCTGCACGGCACACCGATTCCCGCGGAATATCTTGGTGGCAAACGGTTCAGCACGATGACTGGCAATCCGACCGGGAAATTGATGTTGCAACCGATCGAACCGTTTCAGCAGCATGGTCAAAGTGGTGCGTGGGTCAGTGCGCTGATGCCCCACACGGCCAAGATTGCCGACGACTTGTGTTTCATCAAGAGTCTTCATACCGACGCGGTGAATCACGCGCCGGCGATTTCTTTTATGCTTAGCGGCGCACAACTTCCCGGTCGCCCCTCGATGGGAGCTTGGGCGAACTATGGTCTCGGCAGCGACTGCGAAGACCTGCCCGGATTCGTAGTGATGACATCGATCAGTAAAGGGACCTCTTGCGGGCAGATCTTTTACGACTTCTATTGGGGCTCTGGGTTCCTACCCACGCGATATCAAGGTGCCAAGTTTCGTGGAGGTCGCGAGCCAGTGCTTTATCTCTCTAATCCCGACGGCATGCCAGCCGAGCTGCGCCGCGGTCTGCTCAATGAACTGGCCGAGATGAATGAATTGCGATTCCAACAGGTGGGCGATCCGGAAATTCACACGCGGATCGCACAGTACGAGATGGCCTACCGCATGCAGACCTCAGTCCCCGAATTAATCGATTTCTCCGACGAGCCCGAGCACGTATTGGAGATGTATGGTCCACAAGTGAGAGAACCTGGTACCTTTGCGTACAATTGCTTGCTTTCGCGCAGATTGGCGGAACGTGGAGTGCGATTTATACAGTGCATGCATGCGGGCTGGGATCAGCACAATAGTTTGACCACCGAGCTGTACAACCAATGCCGCGACACAGACCAACCCAGCGCAGCCTTGGTGCGTGATCTGCAAATGCGTGGTTTGCTGGACGATACGCTCGTTATCTGGGGTGGCGAATTCGGTAGAACTCCCTTTATTCAAGGTGATATTGCCAATCGGCCAAGGTGGGGACGCGATCATCATCCGTACGCGTTCACCATGTGGATGGCCGGGGGTGGAGTCAAGCCTGGAATATCCTACGGTGCTTCCGACGAGCTCGGATTTAACGCTGTCGAGAATCGGGTCCACATTCATGACCTGCAAGCTACCATCATGCACCTACTCGGGATCGATCATGAACGATTGACCTATCGATTCCAAGGTCGTTATTTCCGTTTGACAGATGTGCATGGTCAGGTGGTTGAGGATCTCATCGCCTAATGAAGCGCCGACGGAGCGGCGGACTGTACGATGCAAATAGCATCGCTCCTTCAACAGCCTTGTCTGAGAACATGTCCGAAAAGGGGTCTGACCCTTTGGAGGCGATTCGATTTCATTGGCTTTTTCTGCTCGCCCGAGAGGGTCAGACCCCTTTTCGGACAGGTTCTGAGTTGTTATTTGGCGACGCGTTGCAGATTGAGTTCGTAGAACCACAGGTCTTCGTTGGGAACATCGAGTTGAATACGTTGGAAAACGCCGCGTGAGTCGGCTACAAAATGGGCAGAGCCTCCGTCAAACCAGGCGAATTCTTGGCGCCAAGAGATTTCGAAAGTGTCGTAGTGCAGGTGCTTCAGGTCCGCTACCAACTCTGGATACGGCTGCAATCGCAAGACGAGTTGCTCACCTTCGAGGGCGACACTCGCGTCGCCATACATGGGGCAACGGAACTTTCCGACGTAGTCCACCAGCGGATGACTGGGCTGGGTTCCCGCCACGACCGGCGTGGTGACTGCTTTAATCTTGGCGGCAAACTCTTCGCGACTCTTCTTGAACTGTGCCAGATTTTCTGCACTCCAGTCCTGGCTCTCAATCCCCAACAGGTCGTCCACGACGCGGTACGCAATCAAGCTGGAAATGGAAGTCATGCTATTGGTCAGCACCACAACTCCCAATTTCTCTTCGGGAACCATCAGGACTTGGGAATACATGCCGTCGTAACCGCCACCGTGGCCGACTACTTTACGGCCGTGGTAGTCGGACAGGGCCCAGCCCAGTCCGTAGGCGCGGAAATGAGTGGTAAGAAAACGCGGCGAAGCAGTGCTCGACAACTTAATCGGCGTTTGTGCTTGCCACATCTCATGCGCAACTTGATCGGTAAACAAGCGTTGGCCTTCGCCGAGTTTCCCCTGACGCAGTTGCAGACGCAGCCATTTCGACATGTCTTCGGCACTGGAAATGATTCCACCCGCGGCAGCCATAGAGTCCCAATTCATCCATGCAATTGGCTTGGAGGCCTCAAGCAAGGTTTTGTGTGGAGTCGCGTAGTTCTGCTTGGTGATGAGGTCCCGGACACTGGTGACCGTGCGATTCATTTCGAGCGGTACCAGAATACGTTGGCGAACAAAGTCCGACCAGCTTTGTCCGCTGACAGCCACCACAACTTCGCCGGCGGCCAAGAACATCAGGTTGGAGTAACCATAACTGGCACGGAACGGACTGGCCGGTTCCAAATGGCGCGATCGCGTGAGCAATTCCCGAGGCGAATAGTCGGTACCCCACCAGAGCAAATCACCACTGAACGTTCCGAGCCCACTGCGATGACACAGCAGATCGCGGACTCGCAAGTCGTTGGTCGCGAAGTCATCGCGCAAACGAAACCAGGGCAAGTACTCCGCCACACGATCGTTCCAGGATAATTTTCCTTCGTCGACGAGTATCGCCAAGGCGACCGCGGTGAAGGCTTTCGAATTCGAGGCGATGGCAAAGAGTGTGTCGGCATCAACCTCCTCAGGTGTATTTATCTGTTTTTTCCCAAAGCCCTTACAGAGCAGAACTTTGTCATCTTTGACGACGGCGACTGCCAAACCAGGAACTTGCCACTCTTCACGCACCTTGTGGATGTATTCATCGAGGGCTTTTACTACCTCTTGAGAATCACGAACAGGAGCGGTTTGCTCCTGGGCAAAGATCGTGGTGGCTAGGAGGAGTACGGCTAGCGGGAACGCAATCACAGCATGCATCGTGGGACTCGCAGAAGGCAAAGCGATCCGGGGGAAACCAGCGTGATCGGTCCCAGATCGCAGGGTGAGATTGAAGCGATTATTGTAATCTCGCGCCAACGCGATTTCAAAAATGGAGCTATCAGGCTGCGTACCAACATCCCGATCACTGCCACGTTCGCTGCCTGGATCACGCCTTAGTTCCAGTTTCACGATTTTTGGAGTGCGGTGATTCATCACTGCTTTGGCTTTCCCTCAACGTCCAGAATCGCTTGGCTATTTTCGCTCTGGGTCGCGACCGCTGGGGGGTCACAAAATTCACACACCGGTGCTGCACACGCTTGAAAATGAAAGCTGCGACAAGTCGCAGCACTCCAAAAAACTGCGAAACTGGAACTTAGGTCACTTTTCTGAGGCGTGCTTCGCCTCGTTCGGATCGTCTTTGGCAGTGGCTTGCTTTGCCTTGGCCTCGATGGCATCGTATTCACTGGTCAGCACGCTGGGGCAAACTTCTTGTTCGCCGCATTGATTGCAGACAATCCGAATCAAATCTGAACCGCTCAGTTTGAGATCGTGATCTTCGCAGAGTTTGTATAGTTTTTGCAAGTGCACGCAGGTCATGGTCAACTCCGTCTAATAGGCTTGAAGTGGTTTACGACGCGCGCAGTAGCCGTCGCTTCACCACGCTTTGATTCCGCTGGTGCTCCTTCACGGCTACAGCAAACCGTAGCTAACTAGCGTTCTCCGTAGCTGTTCTGACTGTTGATCATCAAGCTTGGTCATGGGCAGGCGCAACTCGCCGGCGTCGCGTCCGAGCATGGCCATGGCGGTCTTCACGGGAATGGGGTTTGTTGATAGTCCTAACATGTCCCGGCACAGAGGAAACAGGCGGTGATGCACTTCCCGGGCGGCGTCGTAGTCGTTATTGAGTGCCAGATTTACCATCTCGATGATGTCGCGCGGCACAATGTTTCCGGCCACAGAGATCACCCCCGAAGCGCCGACGCTCATCATCGGTAGCGTCAGACTATCATCGCCACTGAGCACTGTGAGGTTCGTTGTGTTAAGTATTTGCGAACATTGATCCAGCGATCCGGTGGCTTCCTTGACCATCGTGATGTTCGGAATATCGGCCAGCCTGGCGATCGTTTCTGGCTCGATGTTCTTGCCGGTACGGCCGGGGATGTTGTAGACGCAAATGGGAATGCCAACATCCTCAGCAATCATTTTGAAATGCTGATAGAATCCTTCTTGGGTGGGCTTGTTGTAATAGGGCGCAACTTGCAAAGACGCATCGGCACCTTCTTTGGCCGCCCAACGGGTCAGATGCAGTGCTTCCGCGGTCGAGTTGCTGCCGGTACCAGCCATTACTTTTACGCGACCGGCGGCAATCTGAACGACTTCACTGATAACGCGTTCATGTTCTTCGTGGGATAGGGTTGGTGACTCACCAGTGGTGCCGACGGGCACGATGCAAGTCGTGCCCGCGGCGATCTGAAATTCTACTTGTTCACGCAAGCGGGCCACGTCGAGTACATTATCGCGGAGCGGAGTGATAATGGCTACAGAAAGTCCTGCGTAATCGGCGCCCTTGCGTTCGGTCATGGTGTCTACTTTGAAAATCTCGATAGTGGCGATGTGTTGTAATGTTGAGGTAGGGATCGTCTCAGCCTAGTGGCTCGAACAAGCAACTGTCGACGGGCTGGCGACGAACCTGGCTAACAACGGCGCTCGTTGACAGCCTGCGTGATCAATTGTTTCATGTCGGCGACGGCCACCTGCAGGCCGCTAAATACGGCGCGCGCGATAATGCTATGGCCGATGTTGAGCTCACCCATGTGAGCCATTGCAGCCACAGGCTTGATGTTGAGGTAGTTTAGCCCATGGCCCGCATGCAGCTTCAAACCTGCAGCGACGACGCGTTGGCCAGCCGCGATCAAACGCGCAAGCTCGCGCTGTTGTGCAGCCCCGCTTGCCAGCGCATAGGCGCCTGTGTGCAATTCAACAGCCTCCACTCCCAGTTCGGACGCCTTGTCGATTTGTCTGTTATCGGGATCAATAAATAAGCTAACGGGAATTTGCAGATTGTGCAGGCACTCAACGGCTCGCTGCACTCGCTCCGGGTCGCCCACTACATCTAGCCCACCCTCCGTAGTGACTTCCTCGCGACGCTCAGGAACCAACGTCGCTTGGTCAGGGCGGATTTCACAGGCAATATGCACTATTTCTGACTCGCAGGCCAGTTCCAGGTTGAGCCCCGAATATACGGTTTCCCGCAGTAGCCGCACATCTCGATCTTGGATGTGCCGCCGGTCTTCGCGAAGATGAATCGTGATGACATCTGCGCCACCAAGCAAAGCCAGCGCAGCCGCGTGCACAGGATCCGGTTCGTAGCTTCGGCGCGCTTGTCGAATAGTGGCAACGTGGTCAATATTGACGCCGAGATGCGCCATTTTCAATCTCAAAATGGGG
>JBBQRC010000217.1:0-7771 GCA_038215215.1 Pirellulales bacterium | reverse complement strand
TTGCATCTCCGTCTTTACCCAATCGCTGATCATTTCCGCGCTCCATCGCTGAGTTCATTGCTGGTAACATCCCTGTCAACAACAGTTTACGCAATCTGAAAGCTCACCGCATCGGCAATCGACTTGTGTATAACAACGAGGTCCTGTGCCCACGCCTTGATTGTTTCATCACGGCGACCCAATATCGTGACGTCACCAAAGCGGTTGCTTAATAGGCTGGAAATGTCTGCGGGCGCTTGGACAAAATTTCCGGAATCGAGATCGAGACAATAGTCGTTGGGGCTGTCCGCGGGTTGGTGGATGACCCGCTGGATCACCGGGCCGAACGTACGAGGACCGTTCGACGGAGAAGGTGCGTTGGCGGCCGCTGCGGGTGGCTGTTGCAAATCCAATTCTCTGGACTGCTGTGCTGACATATGGTCTCGCATCTTTAGTAGTACAGCCTGCTGGGCACGCGCAAGTTCGTTTTTGGCGGACCCACTCCGCCAAAAAAAGAGCGGCACGCCTACTAAGAATGCGAGCGCGAAAATCCCAAGAACTGCAATAAACGCTTTCAGCACCAATCGACTGAGATACTCCGTTCGGCTTAAGAGTGCAAAGAACAATGCGATCAGTGCCGCTGATGCTGAAAACATCATCGCCGCCTCATCGCGAGACAGTGCCGCGATTGGCCAAGGTAGCACGACAGCTGCGACAAGTAGCGAAAGCGCAAACAATGATAAAATGCGTTTATCGTTCATGAGTCGTGACCACCATCGTTCTGTGGAGTTGTGAAACTGAATCCGAGGCAGCGGATTGGTCAGCGGTCCGCTTACATGAGCAAGACAATTCTCAAGGAGTTGCCTGACTTCTTCTGCCGAGGCAAAGCGATCGTCAGGATGCTTGGCCATGAGTTTGTCAACGATCACACACAGCCACTGGGGAATCGCGGCATTGATTTCGCGAATCGATCGTGGTTGATCATCTACAACACGTCGCAGGACACCAAACGTCGTCTCAGCGCGGAACGGCGGACGCCCTGTACAGATTGAGCAGACGAATTCCAACTCCAGTTAAACTTAAGCTGCGGATTCTACTGGTATTCCGAAGAGACCGACGCCGCTTGTGCGATCTGTCGCAGTTGAAATTTCGAGACCTGCACGGGGTGGGAGTTGGCAGTGAACTGCGACCTTTTCTGCTGGGCAGACCTGCTGCCGCGTATCGCGTGTGTATACAACGAAGTTCTTTCCCTTGAACATCAGCGATTCCCCCACGGTAAATATCTCCAACGCGAAAGCTAATTTTCGCAAATCCGAATTCATTAGGCGGGTCAACTTTTGTGTCGCCTGGACTTGATGATTGCACATTTGTCTCAGTGTTGTTATTCGGTTGCTGGCGCACGTTATTGCTGCAACCAACGATCGCAGCGAGCAGTACTGAGACCAGTAATTTATCGCGGCACGAGTGCATGCAACGGGCCCTTCGAATGTTTGAGTGAATTCTCACGATCGGCACGAACGATCCATATCGGCGTCGGCAACGCGGTGTTCTGCATCGAGTGCGGCTCGGATGTGGTCCACATCGGGATCAACTTCTGCAAACGACTTGGTCACAGCAACGGCATAGTTGCATTCGTCTCGGATCATTGTTTAGCAACTCCAGCCGAAGTGGAGCTGGAAAATGACCTCGTCAGGCAGGTGAGGATCCACTTGAAAAACCCTAACGTATAGCCAACGAGATACAGCACCGTGAAGGACGTAAGGATTCCACCCATGATTGCGCCAAACTTCCAATTGGCGATCACAAATATCGTCGCGGAGCCCGCTTTGGTAGAGTTCATGAAATCATTGGACTTGCCCACAACATTTTCCAGGCTAACCGGTGAAACGCTCACCTCGACTAACTGATCACCAACGCCATGGATCTGCAGGAACCCTTCACCGTCAACATGGACAATCTTGTCGGTGGTACGACCGTATTTACGTTCTCGTTCGGTTCTTCCCGAGCGCTCTCGGTCGCTGATTGAAGTCACTTGATCCATTTTCTGGGTTTTGAACGGGACGACGAAGAACACGCATGTTCGGGCAGTACAACGCACCGTTTCTTCGCTTCGTTCGAACGTCAACCACGTCGCTGGAGCCATAAACGTTACGCCACCAGGAAACACGACGCAGATAAGAAAAACGATAACGTGTTGTAAGAACATGCCTCCAAGCGTTGGACGATTTCCGTGAGTTTGCATGCTTTCGAGATACCTAATTATCGGATCACTAATGTCGTAGAATGTCGTCCTTCTACCTAGAGGCAACACCACACCATTGTACATGGACGTGTCTCCCCGAAAAGTGACTCCATGCCACGCTATACGAACGAAATCTACTGAGTGCGATTCGCCAATTTACATACAAAGGACAAAGCGATGACTGAGGAGCGATGCGAAACAAGAGATTTGGAGAAGTCTACAGTTGAGAACGTTTGTCTCCCAGGTTCCTTTTCAGTCGAGCGGGCGATGACAAGCATGAATTTTCCCGGCAATCTGTGCCTGTGCAGACCCTTTCGCCAGGAAGCAGTTGATTGCAAATGCACAAAGTACAAATGAAGTAAATTGTGACATGACGCTCTCGATTAGAAAGAGTGACCACTAAACTTGCGAAGCAATCTTCAACTCCCCAATCGTATCAGGTGGCGTGCCGCGCTCCACACGCATTGCCTCTGGCCTTCCTGTGGACAGGTTGGAGCCGGGAACGGTTAGTAGAATTGGAAGGAGTTGGCGTGACCACTCGGTTTGCCAACGGCAGTCGCCTGCGAGCCTGAAGTCAACTGAGTGGATTTCTTTGAAGGCGCGTTTCATTCAGAAACCTTACATCCGGGCAATGCAATCTTGAGCCGTGCAATTCCGGCTGGAGTGACGTCCGTATTTTGAATGCCAAGTTCAACCAGACTTTGCAACTTCTCAATTTCTTTCAATGAACTGTCCGAAATTGCATTTGACCTATCCTCACGCCCGCACACCCACAGACTTTTCAGCCGCGCAAGTCCCGTCAGTTGCATCACACCTTTGTCGGTGAAATGATTGAACTGCAAGCTCAGCCCTTCAAGGCGCGGCATCCCTGCAAAGATGGTGAGCGACTTGTCGGTAATCTGTGACGTGGAAAGGTGTACGTATTTCAGCCGATGTAGACTCGCCAGATGCGCAACGCCAGCGTCACTGACAGCCGCGACATCCCACATGTAGAGGTACTCAAGTTGCCTTAGCTCCCCGACATACTTAAGCCCATCATCTGACGCTTGGTGATCCGAAAGTAGCAGGACCTTGAGTTTTGGGAAACTCGGTAAAAGTTTTAGTGCTGCGTCTGATTGATTATCGTTCGTGAGTCGCGAACCAGAGTCTACGCTGTAATTTAGACTGACCTGAACCACGCTTTGGAAGAAGTCGATCCCAAGACGTTGTATTAGAAATACTGGCACAGTTGGCAGTGCTTTTCCGTCATAGTCCTTGTCGCCGTAGGAGCCGCTTGGAAACTGATAGTCGTAGCGAACCCAGCCGCCATATTCCCTGATAGCCTGGACCGCTTCTCGTTGTGTTGTGGTCCGCTGTAAGTGGATGGCTAGCCAGACAGCAATTATGGTTGTCAACACCAACAATGCGCGAAGTCCGAATCGAGGTCTTACCCTAAACGGGCGAAAAATCTTGGTCAAGTACATCATGGCACTCAGGGAAATCAGTAAGTCTGGAATCGCAAATAGTTACGTATTGAAGATAACACACTTTACTTGAGAACGAGCATGGAGCAAAAGCATGGCAACGCGGGCCCACGCATGAAATGGTCCGATTCTACGAATCCCGGACCAATGAGCAGTTTACAATGGCTTGACTAATCACGATGAGCGTCGACGTAGCCGATCACCCGTGCGAGGTTCCAACCAGGATTCTTCAGCACTGCTATCAAGCTG
This sequence comes from Pirellulales bacterium, assembly GCA_038215215.1. GTDB lineage: Bacteria > Planctomycetota > Planctomycetia > Pirellulales > Pirellulaceae > Aureliella. The sequence goes on along the minus strand of JBBQRC010000217.1, from coordinate 3,838 downwards.
CATCAGTCGCGAGCCGCATAGAAAGGGTTACCTCCATGGATAGAGTCGCGATCTTTGTGGACGTACAGAACGTCTATTACACAGTTAAACAGAGTCACGGATGTCATTTTAATTATCGAGTGTTCTGGGACCAAGTGACGGCCCGACGCGAGGTCGTATGCGCCTTCGCGTACGCAATCGATCGCCAAGATCCGAAGCAGATTCAATTCCAGCAGATCCTCCAGACCATCGGCTTCAAAGTGAAGCTAAAGCCCTTCATTCAGAGAGCGGATGGATCTGCGAAGGGTGACTGGGACGTAGGCATCACCATCGACATGCTAGAGTTTGCCAACGAGATTGACGTGGCCGTGCTCGCGTCCGGCGATGGCGATTTCGATCTGGTCGTCAAGAAGCTGCGTGACACCCACAACGTGGAGGTTGAGGTGTACGGTGAAAGGACGCTCACAGCAGCATCCTTGATCCAGGCCGCGAACCGGTTCGTCCCTATCGAGGGGCGACTATTGCTGTCGTGACGGAGAAGTCGACGAGTCGCGAAACTTCGGCATCGCGGAGCAGCCACTATCGAAGGCCATATCGGAACCGTAAGTGGACATAAGCTTGGACTGAAGTCGCTACAATTTTACTAAATCTGGTCAGGGCCGATTTGAAGGGGTCATATCGTCCCAATCGCCTATCAAGACACCGAGCACTACCGCGTCACCAAAACTTTTTTGGACAATCCCGAGCGAATACTCTCGTATTTGCTGGGCGATGAATCATAGCCGGAATTCCCTCGGCAACAAGTTGACGACAGAAGCGTGATCGCCCGCGTCAGTTGTCGAAATCTAGGCTGACTTTTCCATCGATCAGTTTCAGGCGTGCACTGAATGGTTTACCTGATTTGGATTTGAAGCCCTTCAACTCGGCAGTCTTTCCGTCGCGCAGAAGTGCCTGCGCGTTGCGGGCTGAAATCCGTTTGCCCGAAATCGACTTCCAGATCGTCAATCCGCAACCTTCCCGCCAGTGGCTACAACTAAACGATTTCGGCTGCTCTACAACTTCCGCCCCGCACAGCGGACAAGGGCCAAGATCCGTCGGCGGCCTCGCTGGCGTTTGTCGACTCGAGTCTTCGGCAGCACTCGCAGTCTGTGACGATCTGCGAGTACTCTTTGATTTCTTCAGCCGGCCTGTGGACTTCCCATCGCTCTGTTCGTCACCTTGCGGTACCAAGATCTCGACTAACTCGCCCGAATCCAGCAAACTCAAAATGAATTGCTGGCCGTCGCCGAGCTTGATTGGCTCACTAAGTACGCCAAGCTGGAGTAGCTCGCGAATTTGACTCGTGTCGAGTTGGCTGTTGCGGTAGATCGGCTGAAGTACAAACCGGCATCCTTTACGCCAGGCGGAACAGCCAAAGGCCTGCTTGCCGGAAATGATGGGCTGTCCGCATAGTGGGCATTCGCCAAGTTTCGTTTCGTCGATCCACGGTTTTTCGCTGGACAGAATGATTCCACGGGTATACTCAGCAATCTCCTGCATGAACTGTTCGGGTGCTGCCTGGCCAGCTTCAATTCGCTTGAGTTTTGACTCCCATTCTCCGGTGAGCTCAGGTGACTTAAGGTTGTGATCTCGCACAATCGCCACGAGGTATCGACCAAGTTCTGTCGCGACGAGGTTGTTTTTCTCGCGCAGAACGTAGTGGCGCTTCAATAGTGTTTCAATGATGGCCGCACGAGTTGCCGGAGTGCCCAGTCCCTTCTCCTTGAGAGCTTCCCGTAGCTCGCTTTCCTCGACGAGCTTACCGGCGGTGTCCATCGCGCCCAGCAGTGTGTTCTCGCTGAAGTGTTTCGGTGGAGTCGTTTGCCCTGGCTTGATTGAGGGCTCGTGCGGTCCACTCTCGCGCGGCACAAAATTCGGCAAGGTTTGTTCGTTCTCCCCTTCCGGCTCCGCAGACCTCCGAGGAAACAGCGCGGTCCAGCCGGGCTCAACCAGTCGCACGCCACGTGCACGAAATGGCACGTCACTGGCGATAGCTTCGACCGTCGTCACTTCCTTCAAACAAGGCGGATAGAAGGCTGCGATAAAACGCACGACAATTGCGTCGTAGACCTTCTGATCTTGGGCACGCAATGCTCCCGGGACGGAACCGGTTGGAATAATTGCATGGTGGTCTTTTACTTTTTGATTATTGACGATTCGCCCAGTAAACGGGAGCGCGTTTAGATCCAGCTTGGCGACCTCGCTGGGTTTGATCGATTGCAACTGCCGGAAAATCCCTGGGACCTCTTTCTGCATGTCCGTGGTTAGGTAGCACGAGTCGGTGCGGGGATACGTAATCAGTTTAGCTTCATAAAGTGATTGGGCACTTTGCAGTGTGCTGGCGGCCGAAATTCCAAAGCGACGATTCATATCGCGTTGCAATTCCGTCAGGTCGAACAACTGAGGTGGCAGCGACTTCTCTGGCTTTCTTTCTATCTTCTGGATAATCAGCGGATATTTGCTGACGCGGTTAAGCAAGGCTTGTGCCTCCTCTTGCTTGTCGAAGCGATCCCCGGTGTAGCGAAAGCAGACTTGGCGGTAGTTTGTCGTCAACTTCCAAAACGGCAGCGCCTTAAACGTCCGAATCTCGTCATCGCGTCGTACGATCATGGCCAATACTGGAGTCTGCACACGCCCCAGGCTCCAGAGAATCCCGGCAGTTCCATAACGCAACGTATAGTTCCGGGTTGCATTCAGTCCGACGATCCAGTCGGCTTCGCTGCGACATTTGGCGGCCGCATACAGATTGTCATAATCCGCCAAAGGCCTTATCGAACGCAGTGCAGACTGAATGGCCTGAGGTGTGAGTGAATTGAGCCAAAGCCGTTGAGTTGGCTTACGCGTGCAGCCGGTGAGCGAAAGGATATAGCGAAAGATCAGCTCACCTTCACGGCCTGCGTCCGTGGCACAAATCAGTCCATCTGCCCCGCGAAACAGTCGCTTCACGATTCCGAATTGTTGCTTTGTTCCTTTGTCATCGCGCAACTTCAACTCGAATTCGTCGGGGATGAACGGCAATGTACGCAGCGACCAAGTTTTCAATGACGGGTCGTAGTCAGCGGGTTCCTTCAGCTCAACGAGGTGCCCCAGAGCCCAGGTCACTTGATAGCCGTTGCCTTCGAAGTAGCCATCACGCCGGGAAGTTGCCTTCAGGAAGGCAGCGAGATCACGGGCCACAGATGGCTTTTCGGCAAGTATCACTTTCACGTGTCCCCAACCATTCCTACAGTAGTACAGCCGTCAGTTGACATCCTACTTTCCATGGTCCGCCCATGGGCTTCATGGAGAAACTAGAGTTTATCAGGTTTTTACCTACGCTCCGAAGAATAGGGAAAATCCTAGCTGACTCTCTATTGCCAGTTTTAGTGATCAGCCATCAATGCTACGATTAGTATTTCCCGGCACAACGTCCAGCAACCCGAAGGGCCATTTCCTGGCAGCCATTTCCTGGAAATTGGTACCGGACTTTTATTTCCCGACCGACGCTAATCCACTCATCAAAGCGATGCATCAAATGTCGAAGCGACTAGATATTTCTGATGACGGAAACGTGACCGTGGTTCGGTTTAAGGACTACCGCCTTATTGACGAGATTGTGATCCACACTGCCACGCAGGAGTTGATCGAGCTCGTTTCAAATCGTGAAAATCCCAAAGTCTTGATCAATTTCGAAGATGTCGTTTTTCTATCGACTGCTTTGCTTGGGTGCCTGATTCGAATTAAGAAAGCCGCAGCGCTGGCGGGTACTCAGTTGAAGCTGTGCGACATCGAGGAGAAAATCTACGAAATCTTCTTGTTAGTACGCTTTGATCGCGTGTTT
>JBBQRC010000216.1:0-7772 GCA_038215215.1 Pirellulales bacterium | reverse complement strand
CGCCATATCGATCAGCGCGGCATTAAATACGTGTTAATTCTTTCGGGCGACCAACTGTACCGTATGGATTATATGGAAATGCTGCAAACCCATATCGAAAGCAAAGCGGATGCGACGATCGCAGCCATTCCGGTCGAGCGTAGCCAAGTCCATGCCTTAGGGGTCATGCGCTGCGACACCACTGGCCGTGTACTCGGTTTTCTTGAAAAGCCGAAGACGAATCAAGAGATCGATTTGGTCAGCATGGATCCCGCGTGGATCGACGCTCAAGGGATTGAATCGCGCGGACGAGATTGTTTAGCGAGTATGGGTCTCTACATCTTCAACCGCGACCTGTTGTTCGACGTCTTGGACAAGACCAACTATGAGGACTTCGGCAAGGAGGTTTTCCCGGCCGCCATCCGCAGCCGCCATGTGCAGGTGCATTTGTTTGATGGCTTCTGGGAAGACATTGGTACCATTCGCGCGTTCTACGACGCCAACCTCAGTTTGACTTGGCCCAATCCACCCTTCGACTTCGTTTCGCCTGAAGCACCGGTGTACTCGCGCGCACGCTTTCTGCCCCCAACTTTGATTGAAGGAGCAACGGTCAAGAGCAGCCTCATTGCCGACGGTTGCCGCATTGGCAAAGGAGCCGTGATAGAAAACAGCGTGGTGGGTTTGCGTTGCGTGATTGGCGAAAACGCAGTGATTCGTGACAGCATCTTAATGGGTGCCGATTTCCTGCAATCCAAAGAAGAAGTGGCGGCGTTGGCCGCTGCCGGCACCCCGCCCGTCGGTATCGGCGCGGGCTCGGAGATCCTCGGGGCAATTCTCGACAAGAATTGTTGTGTAGGAAAAAATGTTCGTGTTGTTAATCCAACCGGCTGCGACACGAGCGACCAGTGGGATCCATGTGTGATTCGCGACGGCATCCCCATTCTCATCAAAGACAGCACCCTGCCAGATAATTGGAAAATGAGCTAGTGGTGCATCATGCTTAAGAATTCATCTCTTCGACGATACCCCGGAGTTCAACATGAACAAGCCTATTAACGTGGCCATGGTCGGTCTTGGTTTTGGTGCAGAATTTATCCCCATTTACCAAAAGCATCTGCACGCTCACGTGCATGCCATCTGTCGTCGCGACGAGCAGGAGTTGAACGCGGTTGGGGATCGCTTTGGCATTGCCAAACGCTATACCCAGTTTGAACAAGTGCTGGCGGATCCAGATGTCGACTGCGTGCATATCAACTCGCCGATCCCCGACCACGGCTGGATGTCCATCGCAGCGCTCAAAGCTGGTAAACACGTGCTGTGCACTGTCCCCATGGCGACCACCATCGAAGAATGCGAACAGATTTGCCAATTGGTCAAACAAACGGGGCTGAAGTACATGATGGCCGAGACGGTCGTGTACAGCCGCGAGTTCTTATTCATTCGCGAAATGTATCAGCAAGGTGAATTGGGTAAGATTCAGTACATGGCGGCTTCGCATCCGCAGGACATGGATGGCTGGCCCGCCTACTGGGAAAAGATGATTCCGATGCACTACGCCACCCATGTCGTCAGCCCTGTTTTAGGCTTGGTTAATGGCCGGGCTGAATACGTGAGTTGCTTTGGTTCTGGTGCGGTTCGAGATGAGATTGCTAAAAAATCGGGTAATAAGTACGCGGTTGAGTCGTGCCATATCAAGATCAAAGACTCTGACGTGGCAGCCCACATTTGGCGTTTCCTCTTTGACACCGCGCGCCAATACCGCGAGAGCTTCGACGTGTACGGCACAAAAAAGAGTTTTGAATGGACGTTGGTCGAAAACGAATCTCACGTGCTGCACACGGCGAAAAAACCCGAGCCGGAAATTGCCTCAAAGGTCGAAGTACCCGATTACGCGCACTTGTTGCCCGAAGAGATTCGCATGTTCACTCAATCGATTCAAGATGCAGAGCACTTATCGTTTATCCAAGGCGGCGGCCATGGCGGTTCGCACCCGCACCTCGTCAACGAATTCGTTTCGGCGCTGGTCGAGAATCGCGATCCATGGCCCAATGCGACGGTGTCTGCAAACTGGACCTGCGTCGGCATCTGTGCTCACCAGTCAACCGAGAAGGGGGGCGAGATCGTCCGCCTTCCAGCGTTCACTCTGGAGTAGGTGGAAGCGACTTGGCACCATCCGCCCCAGCCTCACTCGCATCTTCCTCTTCGTCGCCAGACTCGTCATCGTCGCAGTCGACCGCGTCCCGATTTGCAATCTGAGGTAGGATCTCAGGCGCGAGGGGAAACGGCCTGTCCAGCAGCTTGATCAACAACGCACAAACTGGCGCTAGCAAGATCGCCCCAACCACGTGACGGCTGATCTCCGACCAGCTTAGCGGCAAGATCTGTAAGTCGTTGATCCAACGCCAACTAGCGCGAAAACAGAGCAGTCCGAGCCAAATCCATACGGCCGGATTGCCGACCCACAAGCGTTCGCTGAAGCGGCTGAAGGCGAACAACGAGACCAAACTCCCCACGCACCAGGCAGCCACAACGACCCACATTAAAGGCACCACCGCTTGCCAGCCTATGAGCGCTCCAGAGATTGCCAGCCCGCCAATCCAAGCGCGGGCCGCCGATGTTTTGGCATCTGAGCCCAGGAGGCTGCGATCTAGTCCGCGATAGAGGATGGGGCTGAGGAGCCGCGCGACGGCGATGGCTGTTACCATGCCACAAACCAAGGTAACCAATACGTCCAAACGCAGGTCAACGGCCGCCAGCTTAGGTGATTTGCGCCAGGGAACGATGACGATGCCCGGATCTACCAAACTGCAGATCACCAGCGGCAGCACTCCCCAAGCAAAGAGCTTCAACGGCACAAACTGACGCTTGAGCGTAATCAAACCAGCGGTGACCAAGCTACACAAGAGCACCAAGTAACTCACCTGCCGCATGACAATCGTCGATGAGATCGTCAAGCGAAACAGGCCGCCACCGGGCCCAGTGTGACCAGGCAAATTGGCTTCCCCGCGGCCTAGTTCCGTGAAGAACACGGCCAGGAACACGATGGCCACTAAAAATTCGACCAAAGGGTATTGTGGCGAGATGGGTAGATGGCAGTTGCGGCAGCGTCCACGCAGTTTCAGCCAAGCCAGTACCGGCACATTATCGCGGCCTTCAATGGCCGAGCAGCAATAGGGACAGCCGGAATGGCCACCCAGCGTGCGCCCAAGCGGCAAGCGGTAGACGACCACATTCAGAAAGCTGCCGATGGAAGCACCCAGCACCAAAAACCAACTGGCCACCGATAAGTCTAAGCAACTGGCGACAAAAACCATCCACCAATCGGTTCCATGATTGCGGTGACCAAAGGTCATTCCGCCTACCCATGTAGCCCCAGCCAGATAGAGCGCGACTGACAGGAAAATTGATAGCCAGGCCAGGCGATAGGGCCAATTAGGGTGTCTGCTGCGCCGCCGTGGCATGTTGAAATCCGCAAGGACAGGGACTCGAAAACCTCGGCACAGTTTAACCCACTTTGAAGCTCGTCGTAATGACCACCAAACTGGCACAACCAAACCGGCTTCAATAACGCTCACCCCAAGCCCATGACTAGCGGCTTACCACCATTTCATCCAACGCGGAAGTGGTAATTTCAGTGAGTCCTGCTTCGGTGCCAGCCTGATCGCGGTTCGTAATGTCCGAGTTGGTTGCAATTACCTGAACAGGTTTCTGCACCCGAAACATCAGCACATACAAGGCAGGTAAATTCATCAAGGTGAGAAAGGTGGCGATCGATAGGCCACCCATGATGGCAATCGCCATCGGGCCCCAGAAGACGCTCCGCGTCAGCGGAATCATGGCCAAGATTGCCGTCGCTGCGGTCAATACCACAGGTCGCGCGCGGCGCACCGCGGACTCCACGACCGCCTCCCATTGAGACATCCCGTTTTTCATATCCTGCTCAATTTGATCGATCAAGATGACCGAGTTGCGCATGTCCATGCCAGCCAGCGCAATCACCCCCAGCAGGGCCACAAATCCGAACGGCGCAGAGAAGATATGCAGGAAGGTGACGGCACCGATCAATCCAAGTGGTGAAATCACAAACACGAGAATCGCCTTGCGAAAATTCTGCACCTGCGCCATCAGCAGTACCCACATGACCAGCACCATGAGAGGGAAAACTGCGAATAAAGCCGCATTCGCTTTTTCACTCTCCTCAACCGCTCCTCCCATTTCAATGCGATAGCCCGGAGGAAGCTCGGCTTTGATTTTGGTCAAGCGCGCGTAAACCAATTTGGATACATCAGGTGCCTGCCAACCGTCGGCTATATCTGCCCGCACGGTCAACATCGTTTCGCGATTGCGGCGCCACAGAATCGGTTCTTCCTGCTCATAGGCTATCTTGGCGACCTGGGATAATGGAACCGACCGCCCACTGGAGGTGAACAGTGTTAGATCACCCACGTGATCCAAATCCAATCGTTCTTCAGGAATGGCCCTTGCTACCACGTCCACGGTCTCGCGTCCTTCGCGAAATTGGGCCACGGTGGCGCCAGAGAGCAGCGTTTGCAACGAGTTGGACACTTCTTGCGGAGCCAAACCGATCAACCTCGCTCGATCTTGATCAACCTGCATGCGAACGACTTTGGATGCTTCATTCCATTCTAAATTGGGATGAATAGCGGCAGGCACCTCGCGCATCGTATCTCGCACTGCATACGCAATTCGCCGCACCTCGCTGGCACTAGGTCCGATAACACGAAATTGCACGGGAAAGCCGATGGGAGGGCCAAAATCGAGTCGCAGCACCCGGTAGTTCGCCGCTGCAAAAGCGGGGTCCTTTCCAAAAATACCGATCAAGCGGTCGCGCAGTTTCTCGCGATGTGCGGCACTCTTAGTGAGGATCACGAACTTGGCAAAATTGGCGGCGGGCAGATCGGGATCAAGCGCCAGGAAAAAACGAATACTCCCTGCGCCCGTGTAAGCAGTAAAGTGCTCAACGTTTTCGTCGCCATCGAGTAACGCCTCCACCCGTTTAACTTCTGCTTCCGTGGCAGCGAACGAAGCGCCCTCGGCCAGCCGCAGGTTGATCATCAACTCGGGGCGAGCGGACTGTGGGAAAAATTGTTGCTGAACCGTCGTGAATCCGAACAGGGCGATGCCGAAAGCCATGAGTGTGCCCGTCAAGATGCTCTTCGGATGCTCCACGCAAAAAGTCACCGCAGTTCGCAGCCAGCGATGAAAGCGCGAGTTGTATGCGTGCTGGTCGCCGTGCCCGTGTCCGGAGGTCGTGGAGGGCAGAAGGCGTACGCCCAAAAAGGGAGTAAAGGTAACGGCCACCAACCAGGAGGCCATCAACGAAATCCCGACCACCCAGACGATGCCACCCGCATATTCACCGGAAGACGAGTTATTGAAACCAACCGGCAGAAAGCCTGCGACGGTAATCATCGTGCCTGACAACATTGGAAATGCGGTCGATCGCCAAGCAAACGTGGCGGCACTCACACGGTCCCAGCCCTCTGCAATCTTCACCGCCATCATCTCCACGGCAATGATGGCATCGTCGACCAACAGTCCCAAGGCGAGGATCAACGCACCCAAACTGATGCGATCCAAATTCATTCCCAATAGCTTCATGATGATCAGCGAGATCGACAACACCAACGGCACGCTCAAAGCCACTACGATGCCCGTGCGGACCCCCAAACTAAGGAAGCTGACCAACAAGACAATCAGCAGGGCCTCCACGAACGAGCGCTGGAATTCGCCCACCGATTCCTCGACGACATGTGGCTGGAAGGCACTCGTCTCTACCTCCGCTCCGAGCGGCAGGCCGGTTTGGATGCTGTGCAGTTCCTCCTGCAGGGCTTCACCTAGTTGCAGCACATTCCCTCCCTTCTTCATCACCACGCTCAGGGCTACACTCGGTTTCCCATTGTGGCGAATCGTAAAGTTCGCCGGATCCAAGTAGCCGCGCCGTACTTCGGCAATATCCTGCAAGCGGAAGACATTGCCGGCCGCTTGCACCGGCACCTGACGGATACTTTCGAGTGCATCAAACGCACCATCTACGCGAATGAAAACGCGATCTGTAGGGGTGTCGATCATGCCCGAAGGAGTCACCCTATTTTGAGCGCGCAAGCTTTCAAAAATCTGTTGCGCAGATACGCCGAGCGTGGCCAGTCGGCGATGGGAAAACTCGACGAAAATCTTCTCCGGTTGCTCGCCGTATAACACCACTTTTTCGACATCTTTGATGCGTAATAACCCGGCCCGCGCGTCCTCAGCCATGTGCTTCAATTCGGTGGGAGAAAAGGCCTCGCCATTAAACGCATAAATGGCTGCAGAGACATCGCCATATTCGTCGTTCACATAGGGGCCAAGCAGATCAGCGGGAAGCGAATCGCGAATATCAGAGAGTTTCTTACGTAATTGATACCACATCTCGGGCATTACCTCTGCCGAAGTCGTGTCCTTGAACTGCACCAGAGTGACGACATTACCCGCCAGGGTGTAAGAACGGAGAAAGTCGAGATTAGGTAGCTCCTGCAACTTCTCTTCAATGCGATCGGCGACCTGCTGCTGCATCTCTTCCGTTGTGGCCCCAGGCCAGACTGCGCTCACAAGCCCCGTCTTGATGGTGAACGAAGGATCTTCGGCCCGGCCCATTGTTCGGTACGCGTCGATCCCCGCGACGGCGCATGCCAACATCAGGAATGTTACGAAGGCGGGATGTTTGACCGCCCACTCCGACAAGTTGAGGCCACTCATCGCAATTCCTCCCATGGTCGCACTTTGATCCCACGATCGAGCTTATGCACACCGGCGGAGACGACGCGGTCCCCCGTAGCCAGAGGGCCACGCACCACAATCTGTTCGCTGCCATATTTGAGCACTTCGACGGGAATCGCTTCCACGTGCCCCGCCGCATCGACGACCTTCCAAACTTGAGGTGCGTGCTGCTCACCCGACAAGGCACCGGCCGGTAGAGAAACTCCGTCACTTTGCGTGTCATCTCGCAAGTGTAACGTGGCAGTCATGCCTAGTTGAATCTGAGGCTGGGGTTCGCGAATTGTAAACCGTGCTTCATAAGTTCGTGTGACTGGATCAGCAGTGGGCGAGAGCTCGCGGAGCTGAGCCGACGATTCGACACCGGGCAGAGACCAATAAGTAGCACTGGCGACCAAGTGGCCCAGGCCATCGATCCAACGCTCAGGCACATCCACCACCACCTCGACATCCTGGCCGTGCGCCAAGCGTGCTACACCCCGCCCCGCCGCGACAACTTGACCACTCTCTGCCATGATCTCCATGAGCGTGCCAGACGCCGGTGCTTGCAGTAACGTGTAGCTGAGCCTATTGCGCGCCAACTCGAGTTCACGCTCGGCGGCGGTTTTGCGGCCGAGCGCGATGTCGCGTTGTGCCAGCGCAGTGTCGTACTCCGCTTCGCTAACACTCCGCGAGTTGCGAAGCGATTGCATGCGGAGTTCATCGGCGTTGGCCTGCTTACTGGCTGCTACTGCCACGGTTAAGTCGGCCTCCGCGGACTTGACTTCCAGTTCGTAGTCCTCGGGATCGAGCTGAAAAAGCGGATCACCCGCGTTGACTTTAAACCCCACATCCACCAGCCGCTGCGTGATCTTTCCCCCTACACGAAACCTCAGTTCCGTCTCCAACCGCGCGCGGATGACCCCAGTCAAACTGTGCGTCGAGCCGTCGACATACGGGGTCACATCGTAGATGCGAACCGGTATAGCGACATCCACCGCGGCCGCGTCGTCCTGTGGGCGGCTGCGTCCTTGTACGAC
>JBBQRC010000215.1:0-7783 GCA_038215215.1 Pirellulales bacterium | reverse complement strand
TGCCAAGCAAGCTGGCATGGGGCCGTGTCACTTAAATGTCGTGGGATATTTGTCGTGAGGTTACCGGTAGTAAATGAATTCCTGTGAATTAAAGATCGTATGAGCTAATTGAGTCCACGCGGCTTCGTCCGCCATGACATCTGGTAGCGTCACAACGCTCTGGAGCAATGCCGTCCATGCGACCTTTTCAGTGTCGGTCGGAGTACGAGCGAAAGCCATGATAAACATGCTTTCGAGGCGTTCCGCAGGAGTCGTGTGAGGTGTCTTGATGAGAACTGCTGCCCAGTGACGCGCGAGCGAGTCGACCAATGGATCGTTCAACAGCAAGAGTGCCTGAGTGGGCACGTTGGTCACATTCCGCCGACCGGTGGGTAGTCGCAAGTCAGGCAGGTCAAAGGTCATCAGGAACTTTGGGGGTGCCATGATCGACATCGTCAGATACAGCGATCGTCGTCCGTCGCCATCCAAAGGACCGGAAAATAGTCGTTTGGCAGCGTCTTCGGTTGATCTCAACGGATTGATGGAACGACCGTAGAGTTTATCGTCCAACCGACCCGAGACTGCGAGCATGGCATCGCGAATCGCCTCAGCTTCCATCCGTCTCGTTGGATAGTGGTGAAGCAAACGGTTCGCCGGATCTTTTTGCTGGGCGGCCTCGCTGACCATACCCGACTGCTTGAACGACTCGCTGAGAAAGAGTTGCCGGAGGAGCTGTTTCGTGGACCAACCCTGACGCATGAAATCGCGAGCCAGCCAGTCGAGCAACTCCGGATGCGACGGCTTGTCGCCGAGTCGCCCGAAGTCATCCGGCGTGGTGACGAGTCCCGTTCCGAAGACCCATTGCCAGACGCGGTTCACATAGACTCGCGAGGTCAGCGGATGTTCCGGATGCAAAAGCGATTCCGCGAGTTCCATTCGCCCGCTGCCGGCACTTTGCGCTACCGTGTTGCGGCCCGCGAACATCTGCAAAAAGTCTGGCTGCACCTGTTCCCCTAAGGAATCGAAATTGCCTCGCACGTTCAAATACAGCCCGGTCTTCGCCGATTCGCGTTCATCCATACTGTTCACCGCGCGTGGGAAAGCGATCTGCTGTTCGACGCGACGATACTCGGCCAAAAGTGCGGCGGTAGCACTGTCAACCTTTGCTTGATTCGGCAGAAATTTGTGTGTGAGGAGCCAGTTGATGACCTGTCGGTCACCGGGCCAAGACTGACCGGCGCACCAGCGCCCGACGGCAGCAGAAAACCACGCCGTGATCCGCCCGTCCGCTTCGGCGAGCGTCTTGGGGGCCGGGCCATCGTAGAGAGACGCAAAGGATTCCAGCGTGTCTTGCGGAGTTCCCCCGGCGTCATGCGCTACGATCCCTGTGATGCTTAGCCAACTGCGATTGTCGTAGCCGAGATCCTTGTTGGCCAGGCCCGGCACGATCCCGACGCGAGCTGGGAAATTGGGATTAAGCGATGAAGTGACGAAGTCAAACGTGACCTTCGTGACACCTCCCTTCATGGCGGTATCGCCGAAGCTGCGCCACGTCGGCTGGACTTGATTCAGGATACCGACGCCTTCGTGCAGAATCGAATTCTCATCCATCTGCAAGTAGCCGCTGAACTCCCCACCCGCCAGTTGCAGGCTGACGAACTGGTGCGGGACCAAGTGTTGCGGCGGCATACGCAAAGCGCCGGGCAGTTTCGAAGAAAGCGCATGCGTGTGGTAGCCGCGAGGGAGCAACCGCGCGACGACCGCCTCGCCTTCAAGGGCGACCAGCGGCGTCGCTTCATCCACCCAACCGTGTGCCATGCCATCGCCATCGGTGACCCAGCCCGTGGGGATCTGCGGCTGTGAGAAATCCGCGAGCTCCTGAAAGGCGGCGTTTGCCTGCAGGCGAGCTGCTCGTGTGGTGGCCCACTCGCTAGCCAGCGCGGTCCATGTCGCCTCGATGGTCCCCTCGGCTTTGAGCAGCTTCACCAGCGGGTAGCCGATGTCATCGAGCGTCGGCTGTGGCGCATCGGGCACGTCCAGCGGTGCGCGCCAGGCAAACGGCGGGAGTTCTCCGACCGACCACTGCTGCGCCACGTCGTCGCGAATCAGTTGACGCAGTTCTTTGAGCCGGGTGATCGCGGCGTCGTTCTTGCCTGGTGCATCCGCAGGTCGACTGACCCAGCGAGGCGTCATCAACACCGCGCCCAGCGCGTAATAATCCCGCTGGGAGACGGCTTCCAATTTGTGATTGTGGCACTTGGCACAAGCTACCGTCGTGGCGAGAAAGACTTTTGAGAATGCGTCAATCTTGTTGGTGACCATCTCCTGATGCACGCCGTTGTAGGCTAGGCTCGACCCGTGGCGGTGCTCGCCCAAGTGATAAAACATAGGGCCGATGATGCTCTCATTGATGCCCAGTTCAGAATTCACGCGAGGAGGATTTACGAGATCACCGGCTAATTGCTCACGCAGAAACGTGTCGAAGCCGACATCACCGTTAAACGCACGAATGAGGTAGTCGCGATATTCAAAGGCTCCCTTGGCGGGAACGTCCCACTCGTAGCCGTAGGTGTCGGTGTAGCGCACCGCGTCCATCCAGTGACGAGCGAAACGTTCGCCGAAGTGTGGTGAGTTGAGCAGTTCCTCGACAAGCGTTTTATAAGCGATGGTCGAGTTGACGGACCATTGTTGCAGGAACTTCGCTCGTTGATCGGGCGTCGGTGGCAAGCCCGTAATCACGAACGAGAGCCGACGGAGCAATACCTCCGGTTCAGCGACCGGCGCGGGCTGCAAACCTGTTGCGCTCAGTCCGGCATGAATGAAGCGATCGACGGGGCTCCGCGACCATTGCTCTTCGGCCACGACCGGTGGCTCTGGATTTGCCAGCGGCTTGAGGCTCCACCAATCGAGTCGCCTCTGGAACTCCTCCGCCCAGTCGTTGCTCTCCGGTTGTGCGGACGTAGCGCTCGCATCAAGCCGAGGGTCCATCGCTCCCTGCCGCACCCACTCGGCCAGCAGCGAGACTTCCTCCACTGACAATGGATTCTCCGGCGGCATCTTCAGATCCTTGTCGGTATACTGCAGCGCCTTGATCAACAGGCTGGCATCTGGATTGCCCGGCGTGATGGCTGGCCCCGACTCGCCCCCCTGTTCCCATCCATGCCGCGAGTCAAGTCGCAACTTTCCTTCCTGAGCCTCGTCCCCGTGACACTCGATGCAGCGAGCATGCAAGAGAGGTCGGATTTTGGATTCGAAAAACGCCAACTTCTCGGCTGACATCTGTTTCGCATCGACGGGCGGCGCGCAGACGAACTCGTTCGTGGCCAGAGGCTGATCGGTAAATGCAAAGCTGATCGGAGTCTTCACTTCTGGCCCGGCGATCACACGGACCGGCGGACCGGCGTTCGGAGCATCCGTATTCCACAAGGTCACGGGCCCACCGAGATTCGCCACATAGAGCAAACCATCTGGCCCCAACCCGAGCCCAACTGGCGTGGTTAATCCACCCGCTGCGCCCGCCCACTCGACGGTCTCGTTGCTTTCCGAACGCAAAATGCGATTGCCCGACGTACTCCAATACGCGTGTTCCTGGTCGTCGAACGCCAGCCCCCAAGGCGACTGCGCGGCATGCTGAGCCCAAACCTCACTCATCGCGCCGTCGAGCTTTTCTGGACCCTTTCGCAACGCTTGAGCGACAAAGTCCGTGATGAATAACCGTCCGCCATTCACGACAATTTGTGTCATGCCGCCCGGCGACGCGAGCGCGACGTCCGCTTGCCACTCTCCTGAGGGATACGCGTATCGCTTGACCTTGCCATCACCCTGACTCGCAACCAGCAAGTCTCCGTCGTAAAACGCCATTCCAGTAGCTCGAAACAACCGTCCGCCATAACCTTCGGGGATATCCAGCAACGTTTCCATCATCCCGGATCCATGAGGGTCAAACCGCAGCACAGTGCCCGCGTCTCCCGGTAATCCAGTTGAGATTAGTAGCCGCCCGTCCGCGTCCAACAAGAGGACATTCGCGGGCGGCAACCCGCTCAGCAACGTTCCACGATGCGCCCCGCTGTTCAGGTCATATCGTTCGATCCGTCCCGGCTCATGCATCAGCACCAGCACCTCGGCCTGACCCTCGCCCGCACCGGCACTGCCACACAGCAGCCGCACGATCGCGAAAACTGCGACCAGATATTTCAAGACTTCGTTCATAAATTCCACCTCGACTCCCTGCCGCACATCAAGGGCGATCGCTCTCGCCAAATAGAAAATTTATAAGCGAGAGCCGGATTCGGGGCTATGAACATCATGCCATAAAATGGTACTATCCTATCGTTCCTGCGCCTCAGAATCCGCTCGCTTCAAGCCGAGTCTTTGCCATGACAAGCCGTTCGCTTCAGGCTGACTTTATCGAGCGGATTGGCGACTTCCGCCAGATTCTGGCCGCTTTGGAATTGTTGCCGGGGACGATGTTCGCGATCAAAAATCTGGAATCTCGCTATGTCTACATGAGCGTGGCCCTGCGGCGCGCGATTCATGTCAACTCCCCTGAAGACGTGATTGGCAAGACCGACTTCGACCTGTTTCCCCGAATCATTGCGGAGTCCTTTCGTCAGAACGATCTGCTGGTGTTCCAGCATGAAAAACCGCTGCTCAACGAAGTGCATTTCACCAGCTTTTTCGCTAATGCTCCCATCTGGTCGTTCTCCAGCAAGTTTCCCATTCACACCGTGAACCGTGAAGTCATTGGCTTGGTCATCATCAACGAGGCCTACGACGATGTAATGGGAAAACAGGCCGAGTTGAACCAATTACTGCCCGCCATCGATCATGTCTCCAAGTACTACGCACAGAGCATCACGATCAACGAGCTGGCTGCCGTGTGCCAAATGTCCGCCAGCCATTTCATGCGAATTTTTAAAACCAGTTTGCATATGACGGCTTACAGCTTCGTAGAACAAGTGCGCATGTATCATGCGATTGAAGCTCTCAAAAGCGGAACTGCAAGCATCACACAGATCGCCCTGGACTGTGGCTTCTACGACCACAGCGCGTTCGTGAAACGATTCAAGAAGTTCACCGGAACAACCCCGCTGCGGTATCGTCGCACCCATCAAGCCACACTCTCGGCGGGGCGTCCGATAGTATTACCAACCCCGAAGTACTGAGTCACTTCGACCCATCTGAAAGCGATCGTCTACGTTAGTATATGGTTCGCTTGCACCGCAAGCTATGAGAGTCGCGCGGGTCGGGTGCGAGGTCCGTTCAGCAGCCTGCCTATCTTCGTGTTTCGGACTCCGTATTCGTAGGTGAGAAGTAGGAAAGTCGAGACCGCGATGATAATAGTTGCGAATTTCAGGAAAGCGGGGATTGGCAGGTCTCGAAGCCACCACTGCGCGAGTATCACGAGTGGCAGATGGATGAGGTAGAGCCAGTACGCTGAGTCCGAGATGTAACGCAATGTCGGGCTTTCGCGAGACAGTAGTCGACGAGAAAGGCCGATCGAACCGAAGGTCATGAGCCAAGCAAATGTGGCTTGAAGAAAGCCGCCGACCAGGGCGGTCGTCGATGCGTTTTCGAGCTTCGGTATGATCTTGAATGTTCCCGAAGCCAGATCCAGTGCGATGGGGAAGACGATCAGTATCGCAATAAGCAGGCTGACGTACCACCAACGGCCGAGTTGGCCCGAGGTGTCGTCCATGTCCCAATAAACAGCCCCGAAAAAGAAAAAGACGGCGTAGTAGATCAGCACGCTCGGAATGGGAATCAGCCCGATGGATGTGTCTGGTCCGAAGCTTCCTGCAGCCATGAACGACTGCGGCAGCATGGTCAACGGAATGAGCCACAACAAACTGACCGGTGAACAAATTAGCCACCGCGGTAGGCTCTTAATCTGCAACACTTTGGCAATCGGCGCATAGATCAGGAAGGCAGCGACGAGCCAACAGAGAAACCACAAGAACCAAAGATGCATGAAGACGGGTAGCTGGAACAGCAAACCCTTGAGTCCTTCCAGATTGAGTGACTGCCCCGCGTTTGTTTGTGAGCCGAGATACTCAGTTACGTTGAGCAATTCGGCAATCTCCTTTCGCCCTGCCAGCAATGCATCTTCGTTAACGGGAACGCCAAGGGAGCTGGCAATGAAGTTCGTCGTCCCGAAATCCGTCTTGAGGAGTTCTATCGGAGTAAGATTGCGTTCGTCGCGAGCGTTCACGTCGGCTCCGGCCCTCAGCAACAACGCAGCCTCGTTTGCTCGGCCCATGAATGCGGCGATATGTAGCGGCGTCGAAAAGGCGCGCGTAGGCAAGTTGATATCGGCATCCGCGTTAACTAGCAATTCTGCAATTTCGGTGTGCCCAAGGAACACCGCCGTGCACAGCGGCGACGCACCAGAATTCGAGTCGAGCGTATTGATGCCATGGTCGGGATGCTGAAGCTCGGAGCGGACCAGTTCGACGTCGCCAGAAACAACCGCTGCGAATAGAGGAGTACTCTCGGTGCCGCCAGGAGATGGGCGGGAAACAATATAATTGACCGCCCACATCGCCGGAACGATCGTCAGGCAGCCAAAAACCAGCGGCAGAAAAATCCGTTTGAACCGCTGTTTAACGAGACTTGCGAGTCCCCGCTTCCGCCACAGCATCGCAGTGAAGAATCCGCTGAGCATGAAGAACAGAGGCATACGAAATCCATGGATGAAGCTGAACAGGCCGTAATAGAAGTCGCTTTGCTGCGAATCCTGAACTGTCCACGGGATTGGAGCAAATGACAGAGATGCATGGAGTACGATGCCCAGCAACATGGCGATCGCTCGCAGCGCGTCAAGATCATGTCTGCGATCGAAGGGCGACATCGTGTTGTTCGCTATTGCAGTGCCCGCGGCTTGCTGTGTGGTTCGCGTTTCCACGTTGATGGCTGTAGTGTTGATGTTATGCTCCTGAAGAACAAAGGGCTGTGCGCCGCGCGGTGTTGCTGATGGACAAAAGGCGAACGTCGATGTGATGGGCCGAGCTCTTAGGCCGATTCGTCCGCGAATTTAGGCGCTTTCGATTTCGTCGACATCCTACAAGGGAATCGACCTCGGA
This sequence comes from Pirellulales bacterium, assembly GCA_038215215.1. Lineage (GTDB taxonomy): Bacteria > Planctomycetota > Planctomycetia > Pirellulales > Pirellulaceae > Aureliella. Next base: position 722 of record JBBQRC010000215.1, on the reverse strand, counting down.
TGTCGCACGGCCTTCGCAGTTGGTAATCGGTCCCCAAAACTCTTTGAACTGCGAGGTCCGATTCCTTTGAGATGGGCGTACATCAGGTGATTGATGAGTGACTGATTGCGCCTTCCGTGGCGAGAGTCATCGTTACATCTTCAGCGACGTAGCAGACTGCCATGCCCTTGGCTATACTCTCTCGTGGGACGTCAGAGAGGCGGTTCGACTCTCCAAGCGATCTCCGAATTTCGAGCTACCCTGTGTGAGAGACCGTCGATGACAATCCTTCTTCGTACTCTAATGCTGCTCGCCATATTCTGGCCGACGATTGTCGCCGCTCAGCAGCAGCCCATTATGCTGAAGGATGTTCCAGAAGGTTTGTCGGAGATCTCGGCGGACGAGCCACTGGCGACCGAGTTTTCCTCCGAAAAGGCGGCTCAGTATCTAGATCGTTCCGCGCTCAATTGGGTGAAGACCAAGAAGTGTGCCACTTGCCATACCAATCTGTTCTATATGGTTGCCCGACCGGCGCTGCGAACGATCCTGCCAGACTCAGGTGAAGTCCGTAGCTTTTACGAAGATTATCGCAAGGTACGCTGGCAGAAAAATGGCCCTACGGAAGCAGGCGGCTTCTGGCCGATCGTAGTCGGCACTGGACTCACATTCAACGATGTGCAGACAACGGGAAAGCTCAGCGACGTCGCGCGTGAAGTGCTGGACATGATGTGGACTGTGCAACG
>JBBQRC010000214.1:0-7821 GCA_038215215.1 Pirellulales bacterium | reverse complement strand
CGCGAGGAATTTCCGGACGCAATCTCCGCAAGCGAACGGGCGAACCCTGCTCGATCACCTGTATGAGCTGAGGTCCCTCGGGGCCAACAATCGCGGGCTCAAGCGTCAGCATTTCGTATAGCGTCGCCCCCAGCGAATAGATATCCGTGCGCAGATCCACCAATTCTGCGCGCCCTGCGGCCTGCTCAGGACTCATATACCGCAGCGTACCAATCATTTCGCCTGTGCGCGTGAGAGGCCGGTCTGATTGAAAGCGAGCCAGACCAAAGTCAGCCAACCACAGTTTTTGACGCAAATCGCAAATCAAATTGGATGGCTTGATATCGCGATGCACCACGCCATATTCGTGAGCACGTTGCAACGCCTCAGCAACTTCGGCAAACTGCTCCAGGACCGTCGCCAATTGTTTGTCGGGCAAGCGGTGTGTCCGCCCAGCCGCCTGCCCGGTGGCCTCATCATGAACCTCAGCCTCAGCCTGACGTTTTTTGGCGTCGGTAATTACCTGATCGAGCGATTGGCCTTCGATGTAACGCATCGCATAATAATGAATCCCTTCATGATGGCCAACAGAATAAACGGGGACAATGTTAGGGTGTTCCAATTGAGCGGCGGCACGGGCTTCATTCTTAAACCGTTCAATGTACTTCGGCTCTAGGAGTGAGGCGAAAGGGAGCAGTTTCACAGCCACCTGGCGATCAAGCGATACTTGCTGAGCCAAGTAGACGATCCCCATGCCGCCACGCCCAAGCTCTCGAATGAGACGGTAATCGCCAAGCTGCTTGCCCACGATGTCGGGCGACTGCGCATCTCCACTGACAAACCAATTCAGTTCGTCGAGCTTGCTCAGGTATACCCGCAAGGCCGCGCTCAGATCCGGGTTGGCGGCGATCAGCTCACTGCGATCCAACTGCTGACCCGCTTCCAATTGACGCAAGTATCCATCCAGGAGCTCGGTCAGGCGTTCTTGCTGCTGCTCGGACAAATTTCGCAGCACCTCAGGTGCGGCGCTCGCGTCAGCCGGAGAAGAAGTTGCCTTCCAGGCACTATCACTGCTACGTGCAGCGTCGCTGGCTGCACTCAGCCCTTCGCTTTGATATTGACTCTTTTCACTTGTCACTCTCCCCTCCTCGGAGCCGTGAAGAAATTCTGCGTCCGGGGGCAATTCTACGCATGTGCCTTGCTCCCAGTCCTGGTGCATCACGGCTGTAAACTGGGCTTTAGTTTCCTTTGAGCGAGGACAAGTACGCAACCAAATCGCGAAGCTCGCGGCGAGTCAACTGCTTAATTAAATCGACCGGCATTGAGGACTTCCCTTTTTTCCGAGAAACAACCATCTCTGGGTCAACCGTGATCGTTTTGCCCTCCGCATTCATCAGTTCGATGACCGTATCGGTTTCCTTCCGCAAGATGCCCGAGATAATCTCGTCGTCCTCCGTGAGCAACACCACGGTTTCAAAGTTCTCGGCGATCTTTGCATCCGGGTTAACGATTGACTCCAACAAATAGCGATTGTCCTTTAGTTTACCAATCTCGGTGAGATTCGGCCCTACCTCGCCGCCAGTTGCACCCACTTTATGGCAACGCACGCAGGACAACTCTGTTTTGTTGAAGAACAATTGCTTGCCAGTCGCCGCGTCCCCGCCGATAATGCAATCGCGATAGCTCGCCAGCGGATCCGACTCCGCCGTGCGCTTTTCGAAGTCGTTGAGTTGGTTGATTAAGGCAGCGCTAACACGCCCTTCCGCCGCTTCGATGACATTTAGCCATACGTCTGGCGATAGATTACCGGCCAGATATTTAGACAGTCCGCGCTCGATCAACGACTTGGCATCAGGCGCATCGATGCTCGCCGCAGCGTCCCAGGCTGCTTGCCTCTCGGCAGCAGCCTCTGAGGCAATTGCTTTTTCAAGGATCGAGATAGCGCCGGTCGGATCGAGCTTGGCGAACAAGGTGATCGCTTGGCCGCGCATGACTGGCGAATCATCATTTAGCAGCCGTTCGACGTCCCCTTTGGCCGCCTCTTTTTCCAGCCGCACCAGACCGACTATCGCTTGGCGGCGCAAGGGCAGTGGGCTGCTTGGGTCGTTGGCATAAGCTCTCAAAATCTGCGTGACGCCACTGATTCCAACCGCCGCTGCCACCTCAACCGCTTTCGTTTGAACTTCACTCGCGCCCAGCAGAGTACCTGCAAAGTTGGCTTGAAGTGCAAGTTTGGCCGGCTCCGCATCGCGATCTTCGAGCGGCAGAAAGCGGTTCATGACGCGATCCAATTTGCCGGGCTGCCCCCAGGTTCCGAGCATCTCGAGGGCTTCCAGCCGCATGGCATCGGAGTTGTCCGCATTAGCCGCAAATTGCGCAATGGCCTGTGCCCCCGCAGCGCCACCAATTCGAAAATTAGCATTGAGAACTCGATGTGCGAGCACATCGTTACCAAGTTTAGTGCCGATCAGCGAGGCTAGCTGTGGCAGAGCGGCATGTAGTTGCACCACGTCATGAATAGCCCGGGCCGCCTCTGTCTGGACTCCCAAATCCGCATCATGCAGAAAGGCTGCAATTCCCACATCGGTCCGCTTACGGAGTGCCACGACTGCGGCGACCCGCACCGAGCGCGCTGGATGTTGCCGGAGCGCGCGCACGTCGGCCAAGTTCGGCTGGCCGGCCAAAGCCATGATTCCGGCATGCCGCAATCCTGGATCAGCATCCGCCGTTCCCTCAAGCAGATGACAAACCGCATCCATCGAGCCCGCAATTTTTAATTTGCCGGCCGCCAAAGCAGCCGCATATTGCACGCGTGGCTCCGCATCACTAATCAATGCAATAATGGCTGTGTTCCATCGATCACTACCCAGGTCGGCCAATCCGGTGGCAGCGGCAGCACGTACATGCAGATCGCTATCGCTTAGTAATTTCCCTAGCCCCTCGCTGGTCCTATCCCGCAGTGCGGCGTGTAGCCTGGCGGATTGTGCCAAGCCCCACGTAGCCTGCAGTCGCCCCAGTGTAGCTGCTTGCCCGGCACTCTGGTGCAGTACTTTGTCAAACTGCTCAGAGTCGCCTCGCTTGGCCAATTCCCATTGTGACTCGAGGCGGATGCGACGATCCACATGGCCAAGCAATTCGCCAAGTCGCGGTAAGGGCAATTGCTCAAAGCCAGCCTTTAACAGCGCCTGGACTTCCCTCACGATCGCCGCTTCAGCTTCGGCAGACTCAAAGAAGCGGTAGATTCGCCCCTTGCCTTCCCCGACCCACCCATTCACCCAGTCACAGACCCACAGCGCGCCGTCAGGACCAAAATCAGCGTCGGTTGCCAAGATGCTCCAGATAGGCTGCTCGCTCCGTTCGACCTTCCAAAACGCACCCTGCGGCTGGACGCGGATCAAGCGAATACCGCTGTTGGCTGGTCCGCCGCGAAAATCGCACATGAAAAAACAATTCTGATAATCACCTGACAGTCCGGTGCCAGGATAGCAGGTCAAACCAGATGGACCATCGCCGATATTTTCGATCGGTGGTACGGTGTACGCCGGTGTATCCGGAGAAAACGGCTGCCAAATTTTCTCACGATTGAAAGGACCGCGGTCGGAAATGTATTGGTACATCATCCGCCAACCGGAATCGCCACCTTCCATGACATTGACCCAGCGAGCCTTATCCCCACTGTCCGAATTGTTGTCGCCGGTAAACAGGAATCCATAATCGTCAAAGGCTAGTTCTTGCGGGTTGCGAAGTCCGGTCGCGAAAACTTCGAGGTTCGAACCGTCGAGCTCACAGCGAAAGACCGCGCCGCTTTCCGGATCGAATAACCGACCGCCGGGCGTTTCCACGTTGTAGCCACGATCACCAATGCTGAAATACAGCCGTCCATCAGGTCCGATGATCAAACCGTGCATATCATGCCCCCGGAAGGCAACGCGGACTCCAAAGCCATCGTGCAGCGCTGTGCGTTCGTCGGCAATGCCGTCTGCGTTGGTGTCGGTGAGCTTCCAGAGCTTGGGGATACAGGTGAAGTAAGCTTGGTCGCCACGCACCAAAACGCCAGCTCCGGTACCATCCTCGAGCTGATTGAAGTGCTCCGCGAAGACCGTCATGCGATCCGCCACACCGTCGTCATCGGAATCAACAAGCAGGCGGATGCGGTCGTCGTGTGCCGTGTAGTTGGCGACATCTTCGCCCAAAAGGTGGCGGTGATAGTCGATGCGGTCCTGAACGCTCATAGCCGACAAGTCTGCCATCAACCATTGCTTATCGTGGCCGCGATTATCCGTCACACCACGATCTTGCCGAAACGATTCGCAAACATAGACCCGGCCACGATTATCAACGTACATCGAGACCGGATTGGCAAGCACTGGTTCGGCCGCGAACAGCGAAACGGCCCATCCGTCCGGCTTGCGAAAACTTCCCATCGCTTGCAGCCCCTCTGCTGAAGCGCCAACGGGTTGGTCAGCAGCGGTGGCACCGTCGCCGCTCTCAGGCTCTTCTTTTTTCTTTTCGTCCTGTCCAAAACAGGCAGACGCACAGGCACACAAGGCAACGAAAAGACACAAAATAAGATTCAATTTCGCAGACATGGGTTTCAGGTTGAATTCTAAAGTTGGCTGTGGGAGAGACCGGCGCGAGAGAACGTCACGCCGACGGAGCGGACAGCCCCTATTTTAGTTTGCTTTGCCCAGCACCACAATTGTGTCGCTTTGCCCGATTGTCGTGCCCGATAGCCCGTGCTCGAATTCAAGGCGACGACGACCAAAAACGAAAACAACCCGCTACGCCTGCTTGCCACAAGGGTCGCAATCGAGAACACTACGAGCTGGAATAGCTAGTCATTAACCAGCAGTTAGTAACCAGGAACAAGGGTTTAGCATGTCAGCAGAAGCGCGGCTCGGAAAACTCGGAATCGAACTTCCTCCAGCCCCCAAGCCAATCGGACTTTACAAGCCAATTGTCGTCGTTGGCAACGTCGCCTATCTTTCGGGTCACGGGCCGCTGAAAAGCGACGGGACCCTCATCGTCGGACGACTCGGTGCTGACATGACACTAGAGGAAGGCCAAGCGGCTGCGAGGCAAACCGCGATGGCCATGTTGGCAACTCTACGCTTTGCACTCGGCACGTTGGATCGCGTCATACGCGTGGTCAAGCTCTTGGGGCTGGTGCGTTGCACCGACGCTTTCGAACAGCAGCCCCAGGTTATCAACGGGTGCAGTCAATTGTTCTCTGATCTTTACGGAACCGATCTTGGCATTGGTGCGCGCAGTGCTCTGGGAACGAACTCACTGCCTGGTGGAATTGCCGTCGAAATAGAGGGCATCTTCGAAATTCAGTAAGCAACGAGCAGACAACAAGTGTGTTTAGTTTGGCTTGGCTGGCAACTCAACCAGCGGAGAAGCATGGCCTGAGTTGTCCAGGGCAAATGGAATCCACAGCAATCCAAGCAAATTGACTTTGATATCTGCTTTTCGGCAGGGAATTTCGAGTGGCTCGACCGTCAGCGATTCGACTCCGAATCGGTCCTGCAATTCCCTGATATCTGCTTCACACTGTTGTTCAAGCTGGTATTTTTGAGCCAGTAAGTCGTCGAGCGTTTCGGTGGCTTGCTGGTACTGGCTGCGCTCTTTTGCCGCTTTGCTCAACTTTTTGGCGGCGGAAGCCGAGCGCGTCACGTTGGTTCGGCTGGCTAGCTTGTTACCGAGCAATGCGCCGAGGATTGACTGGCCGAAGCTGACCGCCGTGTTCCATTTTTCGCTGTCGTATTCAGCTTTTTCACGGGCCACTCGTTGCTCGGTAGCTCGCATTTTAGCCTCGAGGGCACTTTGCAACTTCTCGTATTTCTCACGGAGCTTTTGCTTCTCCGCGTCGCGCAATTCTCTCGCCTGTTGCGTCCAGCCGATGCGGGCGTCCATGTCCGACTCACCAGCCTGGCTGGTGGCGTCAAGCTCCTTGCAGACGAATAGCCGCAACGGTACACAGCGGTAGAGATGATCCGCCAGGTCCTTGGTCCAGCCCTTGTAGTTTTTGGCATTGATCAGCTCGGCAGGCAGTTCGGTAAATGTAGCGCCAGCTTCGGGTTGCTGGCCAAGTTGAATGTGGTCTGGAGGCACCGCCTGTGAATTTCCCCAAACGTTTGCGTCCCAACCAGGTTGGTAAATGGACAGCAAACTAATATCTGTCCAGACATCGATTTGGCTACTGGCTCGCACATAGTGAGACGAGGCGAGTGCCAACAGGGCAGGTTGGTAAACGAACTGCTTATTGGCCGCCAGGCGCCGCGAGGGAATCCAAAACCGCTCAATGACTCCATTGGGCAGCAGCGGACGGATGGCACTCGATGCTGAAGTGGCAACGGCTCGGACGCTCTCACCGCTGCTGCTATTGATACTGCTACTACTACTGCTGGCGACCTGACCTGGCGGCGGAGGGGATTTTTCCGCGCCACCACCTGGGTTCAACTCAGCCCGCCGAGGATCCATGAGCGTCTGGATCTGTTGACGACTGAGGGGACCCCGCAAAAACGAAAGTGCCCATCGTGTCTGGAAGATGGTGGGCGCATCATCATGGACGTTGTTCATCAAAAACACGCGGCTTCCCAGCGCTGCCAAGGTCTGTTCCATGGTGGCACGATTGAAGCTTGACCCGGTTTGCGAAGCCGCACCTTCAAGCCCGTCGAGAACACGATCCTTGTCACGTTGAGTCTGCAATCGTCCGAGGAACCATGTGCCGATATTCGACAGCCCCTTGTAATCGAGATCGACAGGATTTTGGGTCGCCAGTACGATCCCCAGTCCAAAGGCACGAGCTTGTTTCAGCAAGACCAGCATGGGCGGCTTGCTCGGGGGCTTGGCTGAAGGGGGGAAGTACCCAAAAACTTCGTCCATGTAAAACAATGCTCGCACACTGCTCGTACCGGGTTGCATGCGCATCCAGCTCAGCAGTTCATTGAGAAAAATGGTTACGAAGAACATTCGCTCTGAATCGTTTAGATGCGCGATCGAAATGATGGAAAGCCTGGGTTTCCCCTGCGGCGTGTACAGCAAGCGTTTGATATCCACCGGTTGACCCTCGAGCCATCCGGAAAAAGTTGGCGAGGCCAACAAATTATTCAAACTCATGGCTAACTTCATCCGCTCCGCGCTGGGATAAAAGCTCTCCAAGTCGAAAACGCCGATTTTGGTGAGTGGTGGTACTTGAATGCAGCGGATGAGGTTGGGGATATCGAGCGATTGCCCCTGCCGCCAGAGGGTATCGAAGATATTGGCCAGCAAAATATGCTCGCGACTGGAAAGCGGATCGGCTTCGATACCCAACAGCATTAGCAAACCCGACGCGGCACCTGACACTCGTTCGCGAAACACATCTGCATCCGCGATGATAGGTGCCGGTGGCGCATCGAAGTTTTTCAGGACCGTCATGGGGATGCCCGCATTACTACCGGGCGTATAGATGGAGATATCGACCGCATCGCGGTAACGGGCGACTCGAGCACGGTCTTGATCCCACGCCAATAACCCTTGTTCCCATTTGGTCGCCGTTTGCTCGGCCAGTTGGTCCATGGAAAGCCCCGCGCGGGCCGCATCCGCCTCCTCGAGCCAAGGCCTGAAGTCACCTGCAGCCAGATTGGGAAATGCGAGCAGGAGATTTCCCAAATCACCCTTGGGATCGATGGCGATGGCGGGAATTCCATCGATGGCTGCCTCTTCTAGCAGCGACAAGCAGAGGCCAGTTTTACCACTGCCGGTCATCCCGACGCACATGGCATGTGTCGTTAGGTCTTTGGCATCGTAAAGTACTTTTTGGTCCCCGAGTCGACGGGCCGCCAAATCGAACGTCTT
>JBBQRC010000213.1:0-7824 GCA_038215215.1 Pirellulales bacterium | reverse complement strand
TTGCATGAATTCTCAGATTGGCGGCCTGCGTCTGCGCCGTTTGAAATGCGACCAGTGCAGCCTGATTGATTCCCGTCCCAAATTTCATGCCAGTGCCGTTCTAGTTTGCAAATGACGGTGCGTGATGGTGAGCCGAAGCGGACAATAGAAAAGTCGTATCATCCGCACTTTGAAGCAACTTCACAAGCGGCGTCGCTCGAACTTCACGAGAGGGAGCTCGAACTTGGCGACAGTCGCGAGACTTAAATGGAGCTGCCGTTTTGGCTCTACGACAACGGACTGTAAGCTCAGGTCGCGCAGGTGGTCATGCGCAGGTGGTTGCAAGCTGAATGCGGCTGATTCACAATGCACGTTCTACCCTTCCGTCCCATCCCTCCCTGGTGACAACCATGCACATGATCCCGAAAATCTTCACCTGCATCGCAATTACAGCCTGCCTCGCGACGCTCAGTACTGCAAACGCGAAAGAAAAAGTCTTCAAAACGTTGGTTGTAGACGGCCAAAACAATCACAAGTGGCAAGAATCCACCCCGCTGATCAAAGCCACCTTGGAAAGCACCGGTCGATTTCAAGTCGACGTGGCCACGTCGCCCGCTAAAGGGGGCGACATGAGCCAGTTCAATCCAAAATTCTCCGACTATGATGTCGTCGTCTCGAATTACAACGGTGAGCCGTGGTCGGACGCAACTTCGAAAGCCTTCGTCGATTACGTGCGCGGCGGTGGCGGCTTTGTTAGCGTCCATGCGGCGGATAACTCGTTCCCCGATTGGCAAGAATACAACGCCATGATCGGCGTAGGTGGTTGGGGTGGTCGCAATGAAAAGAGTGGACCTTATGTTCGTTGGCGCGAGGGGAAATTCGATCGCGATGCACAGGCTGGCCGTGGCGGCAGCCACGGCAAACGACACCCGTTTGAAGTTATCGTGCGCGATACGTCGCATCCAATCACCCGCGGCATCCCCACCAGTTGGATGCAGGCCGAAGACGAGTTGTACGCCGAATTGCGAGGTCCGGCGCGCAGCATGGACGTGCTGGCAACCGCCTTCAGCGACAAGGCGACTGGCGGAACGGGCGAACACGAACCGACGCTAATGGTGATTCAATTCGGCAAGGGACGCGTCTTCCATACGACGCTGGGCCATGATGCAGTCGCCATGAGCGGTGCCGGATTTCAAGTCACGCTGCAGCGGGGCGCTGAATGGGTCGCTACGGGCGACGTGACGCAGCCCACAGTCACAGCCGCTGCCCTGACCAGCAAAACACCCGCTATGACCAATCCATTGGAATTGAAACTTCCTGCCGGTCACGACAAAGTCGATTTCAGCACACAACCGAATATCGCCGGGAACGGCTGGGTATCGCTCTTCAATGGCAAGGATCTCTCCGGTTGGGCTCAAAAGAACGGCACTGCAACCTACGCCGTAGCAGACCAATGCGTTGTCGGTCGCACCGTAGTCGGCAGCCCCAATTCCTTTATGTGTAGCGACAAGGATTACGGCGATTTCGAATTGACGTTCGAAGTCAAAGTCGACGATGCCTTAAACTCCGGCGTCCAGATTCGTTCCAAGAGCCTCGCCGAAAAAGACAATGGTCGCGTGCATGGACCTCAAGTTGAAATCGAATCATCGCCGGGTGAAGCAGGCTATGTTTACGGCGAAGCCACCGGTCGCGGTTGGCTCAGCCCCAACCAACCGCCACATGATGCAATCAAAAATGGGGAGTGGAACCGTTTTGCGGTTCGCGCTGTCGGGCCCCGCATTCAGACTTGGATTAACGATCGCAAAATCGAAGACATCTACGATCCCGCCAGTTATCAGAGCGGTTTCATTGGCTTGCAAGTGCATGGTATCGGCCAGGATCAAGGACCCTTCGAAGTTCGCTGGCGCGACATCCGTATCCATGAAGTTCAATAGATCAGTCGTTTCGTCTTAGAATCTACAGATCAATGGCGGATTCGGCGGATTCAGGGCGGCGCTGACGACGAATTTGCTCCATGAGCTTGATGATGATTTGCGATTGCTTACGAACGGCGGTTGTATAGTCCCCCGCTTCGGCCGCTAGCTTGCCTGCAGTAAACAATTCATCAATGGGTTCCCAATTGATCTTCCACTGACGTTCGACCGCGGCTTCTCGCAGGGCCTTCATCGTGCCAGCCAAGTGCTCGAACAGCGTTTGGCTAGGTACCGCCTTGTATTGCCGATAAGGACCATTACCGTATCGACCGTCTGAATCGACCGAAGCCGCACCGGTCCAATAGACTTGTGCGAGCCCGGTTGCCAAAGCAATCAACCCGAGCACGAGCGTGACAATAGCAAGCGCGTACAACTGAGGAATCAACAGGATCAAGGCAGCTAATAAGCAAACAGCGGCCACGACGCCTAAGGCCGTCGAAAAGGGCTTGCGCGCACCGCGACGGGCCACAGCTATGGCCCCCTGATTGCCTGTCATCACGTCGGTATTCGTCGCCTCAACGACGATGGCAGTGATGTTGTCAGGGCCTCCACGGAGATTAGAGAGATCGACGAACAACTGTGTGGCTTCCTGGGGCGTGAGGGTCCGCATCAATGCGCCAATTTCTTCATCGGTAATCTGTCCGCTTAATCCGTCCGAACACAGCAGAAAGCGATCCCCCTTCTGCACCGGAAATGGCCCTTCCAAATCGATCTGCACGTTCGGATTTGGACCAAGCGACCGCGTAATCACGTTCTTGGGAATGACGCCGCTCCGCGCTGTTTCATCCGTGACCTCGCCCGCGGCCTGCATCTCCCAAACGAGCGAGTGATCGAAGGTGAGTTGAAACAGCCTGTCGCCGTGCAGTTGATAGACACGGCTATCCCCCACATGCGCCACCACAGCTCCCTCAGGTAACAATGCTAGCAAGCTACACGTCGTTCCCATGTTGCGGAACTCGATATTGGCCTGTCCGCGACGATAGATTTCTGCGTTTGCCTCGGCCACCGCTTTGTGTAGCGCCTCTGCAGGCGAAAGATCGTGAATCTTGCTGTAATGATGCGGAATCAGTTCGGCGGCCAGCTTTGACGCGAGTTCGCCCGCAGCGTGCGCGCCCATCCCGTCTGCGACCACAAAAATGTGCCCATGTGTTTCCCACGCCTGCTTGGACTCAGCCAAAGCGACGCTGACAGAATCTTGGTTGTTGGCGCGGCGCATACCGACGTCTGAAATCACCGCTAGATTAACGGTGTTCTTCCAAGATTCACGCGAAATAGGGGGTGATGAAGTGGGTGTCAATTATTTGCAAGCATTCTGAGACGTAAGCGGAGTTGCAATCAATCCCAAGTTCAAACGCGACCAATTTGTGCGGCCTAAACTTTTGGCCTTATTGTAGTTATCGACGATCCGCAAATAAACCTGCCGTCGTTTTTGTCGTCTGGACACTGTTTTCTGGGGGCCTAGAGCACCAAAGCGACTCAATAGGATCGGAATCATTGACCTAGCGACTGCATCGATGAACTCACTATACTTCGCGGCGATATTCAATTCCTACCCGACCATTACTATCCGTTTAATTTTTTAGGAATCAATCACCGTGTACGCTTCCAGCGAAGCTCCACAGCGAACTCGATTTCCACACACCGGTTGGCACGCGATGGTGCTAATTTCACTTTGCTTGCTCAGTCTCGGCTGCGTGCGGCGGCGCATGACAGTCCGTACCAATCCTCCCGGGGCTTCAGTTTACGTTGATCGTCAACTCATCGGTACTAGTCCGGCCTCTTCTTCGTTCACCTACTACGGCACGCGGCACATCGAAGTGGTCGCAGATGGGTTCCGCACTGAAAAAGTACTGCGCAAGATCTCACCCCCTTGGTACCAGTTCCCCCCTTTGGACTTTATCACCGAAACTATCTGGCCATGGGAAATTCGCGATGAGCGGATTATCGATGTCACCATGGTCCCTGCTCAACCGTTGCCCGCAGAGGAATTAACGACCCGAGCCAATACCCTGCGATTGCAGGCCCAACAAGGATTGGCCACTAGCCTACCGCCACCTGTAGCTCCAACCGAACCATTTGTCATGCCGCCTGAATTGAACCAACCGGTTCCGCCGACATCGCGTCCCGTCCTGCCGCCATGGCGTCCGGGCCAATTCTTGCGAGGCTTTCTGCAACCGGGTGGCGAACCTGTCCAAAGCATTCCCGAAACGAACGGCAGTTATCGCCCTCCCATCGAGTAGCGGGCGAAACGTGGGCGCGCCAATCTGCACAGGCGTCCGACGCGATATGGTACCAAACACAGGGCCACGTGGCTGGAGTATACTGGCAGCCCCGCTCAACTTCTTTCTCTCTACAGTTGACACGCTTATGCCCCGCTCTCGTGTTGATCACGCTGGAGTTGATCCTGCAAGTCCGTCAACGTCCCGAGTTTTCTGGATGTGGCTGATCGTTGCTCTGTTGTTCCCCGTAGCCACGCTCAACTACTTGGATCGCCAAATGTTGGCGGCCATGAAAACGTCCGTCATGGCTGACATTCCACAAATCGAATTGGAAGCGAACTGGGGTTTTGTGCTGGGGTCCTTCAAGTGGGTTTACGCGATACTTAGCCCTATCGGCGGCTATATCGCCGACCGCTTCAGCCGTCGTTGGGTGATTGTGGTCAGTTTGTTCGTGTGGTCGGCGGTTACCTGGGCGACCGGACATGTCCAGACTTTCGACCAATTACTGGCCACACGCGCTTTGATGGGTATTAGCGAAGCGTTTTACATTCCAGCCGCTCTGGCCCTAGTCGCCGATTTCCATTCCAGCAAGACGCGTTCGCGAGCGGTGGGCGTTCATCAAATGGCGATCTACGTGGGCGTCATGATTGGTGGGTTCAGTGGCTATGCTGCGGACAATCCGGACCTCGGCTGGCGATGGGCCTTTTCAGTCGCTGGTATGGTCGGCGTGGCTTACTCCATCCCGCTGCTGTTTGCGCTCCGCGATGCACCGCGGGCAGATTCTACTACAGCAGATACACCCAAATCGAATCTGCGCGGCGCGGAACCATTACATCATCACGCTTCTGCAGTGGTCCTGCCACCGACCCGTGCCTTGGCCGAACTGTTGACCAACCCTTCATTCGTTATTTTGGTTCTCTATTTCACATTGCCCGCCATGGCCGGTTGGATCGTCAAGGACTGGATGCCTGCGATTCTCAAGACGCAATTTAATATCGGGCAAGGGAAAGCCGGGGTCTCAGCCACGCTCTACGTCAATATCGCTGCGATCTTTGGCGTCATCGCCGGCGGCTGGCTGGCTGACCTGTGGATGCGGCGCACCTCGCGCGGTCGGATCTACGTTAGCGCCCTGGGGATGGCTTGTATAATTCCCGCTCTGTTTGGAGTTGGTAATGCGAGCACGTTGACGATTGCCGTGGTTTTCTTGATGCTCTTCGGCATCGGCTGGGGCTTCTTCGACTGCAATAACATGCCCATCCTCTCGCAAATCGTGCGTCCTCAACTGCGTGCTACCGGCTACGGACTAATGAATCTAGTCAGTATCAGTTGTGGTGGCTTTGCCGACTGGGGATTTGGTTTTCTCCGCGATCGTGCCGTTCCTTTAAATGTGATCTTCGGCGTGTTCGCCAGTATCGCACTCCTGTCCGCAGTGCTCGTCTTACTGATTCGTCCACGTCCAGAGCTACAACAATAGTTGCACGGAGCTTCGTCATGAACAAAACTTGCAGCAACGCATTGGCGGTCATAATATTGGCCGTTCTCTGGCTTAGCGGGCCGGCTACTATCTCATACTGCCAGGATGCGAGCGGCCCGCCGCGGTCCAAACCACGGCTGGTCATCTTGACCGACATTGGCGGCGATCCTGATGATCAACAATCACTGATTCGCCTCATGGTCTACGCCAACGAATTTGAAATCGAAGGACTAATCGCCACAGCTTCCGGTACGCGCGGGGAATTGAAAACGCAGGTCACACGACCAGACCTGATCCGCGAAATTGTGGACGCTTACGAAGGGGTGCTCCCCAATTTGAGCCTGCATGCATCAGGTTGGCCAACTGCTGACAGCTTACGCGCAACTATCAAAAGTGGTAATCCGCAGCGCGAGCGAACGCACATCGGCGCAGGCCACGATACGCCTGGCTCGAAGCACCTTATCGAACGCATCGATGCGGGATCTTCTGAACATCCACTAAACATCTGCATTTGGGGCGGACAAACGGATTTTGCGCAGGCGCTGTGGCGAGTCAAGCAGGAACGCGGCGAAGCGGGCTTGGCGGAATTTGTCAATCTTTTTCGCGTCTATGACATCAACGATCAAGATGGCATTGCGGCATGGATGCGGGCTGAATTCCCAGGGATGTTCTACATCCTCGCCAGTGCTGCGCCAGGACAGGATAAACGCGAGGGAACCTACCGGGGTATGTATTTAACCGGAGACGAATCGCTCACGAGTCGCCAGTGGATCGAAGAGAACATTCGCAGCAGTGGACCTTTAGGCAAATTGTATCCAACGGCAACCTGGACCGCGCCCAATCCGCACGGATGTCTCAAGGAAGGGGACACCCCATCCTGGTTTTTCTTCTTACCACTGGGCGGCAATGATCCGGCCGATCCGTCTAAACCGGGCTGGGGTGGGCAATTTCAACGCGCCCCCGATGGTTGGTACCGCGATCGCCCACGCAAGACGAGTGGGGGAGTAGAGGCTGACCCCAGGACGTCCGTCAGTCGCTGGCGCCCCGCTTTTCAATTAGACTTTGCACAACGCATGGCTTGGTGCTCAGCTAAGTAAGCCCGGTTAATCCATTAGCTACAGAAAGTTTTCAGCAGATGAAGATCCTTCGCTACGAAGCGCACGATGGTTCGATTCAATTAGGTTGTCAGCACGAATCGGGACAGGTTACGCGACTAACAGGGGAGTTATTCACCGGAGTTCGCGATACCCAAGAAGCGGTTGAAGTCAAGCAACTCTTGGCACCACTGCAACCAGTCGACATCATTTGTATCGGCTTGAATTATCGGAAGCATGCCGCCGAAGGAAATTCTCCCATCCCAGAGTTCCCGGTCGTCTTCATGAAAAACCTCGGTACCTTGCAACATCCGGGTGGGCCAATTGTTTTGCCTAGAAAACTGCGCTCCGACGCGGTCGATTATGAGTGCGAACTGGCGGTGGTGATTGGCAAGCGCTGTCACAACGTGGCTCGGGCTGACGCGCTCAACTATGTGTTGGGCTACACCTGCGCTAACGATGTCAGCGCTCGCGATTGGCAAAAAGACTGGGGTGGCAGCCAGTGGTGCCGCGGCAAAACCTTTGCCACCTTCTGTCCGCTTGGCCCGTGTCTGGTCACCGCCGATGAAATCCCGGACCCCAACACGCTGAAAATCAAGTCGACGCTAAACGGACAAGTGATGCAAGTCAGGAATACGAATGACATGATCTTTGATGTGCCAACGCTCATCGAATTTCTGAGCGGCAGTACGATCCTGCTCCCGGGCACGGTCATCCTAACCGGGACACCTCACGGCGTCGGCGCCGCCCGCAAGCCACCCGTCTTCTTACAGCCCGGCGACACGATCGATGTCGAAATTGAACGTATCGGGAAGCTCAGCAACCCTGTCATTGCAGAAGAAGTTTAACCTTGCCTAAGCTCTCTCCGTCCCCCCGCTGTAAACTTACAAATGCCCTAGTGTGCCTACTGCTGAGTATGGGTGCCTGGGGTGCGATCCTGCACAGCGAGTCGCGGCGACTGCATGCACAAGAAAGCCAGTCGGCAGAATTAGCCGCCGGCTTCGAGCGTCGAGTCCATTCGATCCTTGCGCAGCACTGCACCGAATGTCACTCAGACACGGTGACGGAAGCGGATATCGATCTGA
>JBBQRC010000212.1:0-7856 GCA_038215215.1 Pirellulales bacterium | reverse complement strand
GCAGTAGCTACGGTATCGTGGCAATCTCTGTGCCGTGGCAGTTTCAGCCCAGCCCCTCGACAATCCCATTGGAATCGCCAAAGCTGTCGGCCTTGCTGCCGAACTGTCGCAGCATCCAGACATATAAATTGCACATCGGAGTCTCGGCTGCAAAGCGTAGGTGACGACCGCTGCGCACGCGACCGCCGCCACCTCCAGCCAACAGGATCGGCAGCTCGTCGTGATTGTGCCGATCACCGTCGCTAATGCCACTCCCATAGACGATCAAACTGTTGTCGAGCAAAGTCGATTCGCCTTCATGGATACTGGCTAAAAGATCTAAGAAGTAAGCCAACCTTTCGGCGTAGAAGCGATTGATCTTGGCAATCTTGGCTTGCTTCTCCTCACTGCCACCATGGTGCGATAGGTCATGATGACCTTCAGGGGCACCAATCTCCGGGTAACCGCGATTGTTCCCTTCGTTGGCGAACATAAATGTAGCCACCCGCGTGCTGTCGGTCTGTAAAGAAAGAGCCAACATGTCGAGCATCAATTTGCAGTGCTCATCGAGTTCCCGCGGCACTCCCGCGGGCCGGGGATAGTTGGGGATACCATCTTCACCAATCTGCAGTTTCTCGGATCGCACCAAGCGGTTTTCGATGTCGCGGACCGCATACAGGTACTCGTCGAGTTTGCGACGGTCGGCAGCACCCAAATCGCCCTGCAGCTTCTTGGCATCGCTGAGGACAAAGTCCAGCACACTTTTGCGATGACTCTTGCGTACTTCGCTAGTTTTGGAGTCTTCTTTTTTATCCCCTGAGCCGAAAAGGCGGTCAAAAATAGCGGCTGGGTCCATCTCTTTGGCGAGTGGGCTGGTCGCATTCCGCCACGCCAGATTCGACGAGTAAGCGCAACTGTAACCGCTATCGCAGCTCCCGGCTTGCGAGCTGCCCTCGATCCCCATTTCAAGTGAAGCGAACCGAGTCTGGTCGCCAACAGCTTGGGCGATCGCTTGGTCGATTGAGATGCCATTATGGATGTCGGCGCCATCTGTTTTCTTGGGATGCGCACCGGTCAGGAAGGCAGCGGCACTCCGGGCGTGATCGCCACCTCCATCTTTATGCGCCCGCGCACCGTCGAGTGTCAGCCCCGAAAGAACAGTCAGCTTGCTCTGCAAATGGGCCACGGGTTCCAGAGTGGGTTTGATGTCAAAGTTCGTCCCTTCTTTACTGGGGGTCCAGGCGGGCATGTGCATGCCATTGGGGACATATAGAAATGCCAGCCGCAGTGGAGCCGCGGCTGGCGCCGCCCCTCGGGCAACTCGCGGCAACATCGCTTCCAGCCAGGGTAAAGCCAACATGGCACCTGCACCGCGCAGCACGGTGCGGCGACTGAGAGACGCGTCGCCAACCGCAGTGATTCGCTGGGAAGTCGTTCGCATTTCACTCGAGTGATTTTCCGTAGGACGATTTGTGGAGCGGTTCATTCTATTTCCCGTTCACCTTTCTTCTGAAATGGATCGCTCTTGACGATCTCCATCACCAATGTACTGAACTTGTAATCATTTTTCGCCACTTCCGCGATCATCTTGTCGACAGCGCATTTGTCGTAATATTCGAGGCCTCGACCGAGCGCGTAAGTCAACATTTTTTCGGATACACAGCGGACAAACTGTTCCTTGTTGCGGGTCAACAACGTTTGACGGAGCTGGGCGACGCCATTGACCACGGTGCCATCTGGCAATTCACCACTGGCATCGATCGCTTGACCATCGTCCTGAGTGCGCCACTGCCCCGTGGCATCGAAATTCTCGAGCGCGAATCCAAGCGGGTCCATCAGTTTGTGACACGAGGCGCAGGCCGGATCCACTCGATGCTGCTCCAGTCGCTGACGGAGCGTGCCAGCCAGTTGGCCTTTCTCTTTTAACTCCGGTACACCCGGTGGTGCAGGGGGTGGCGGGGTGGCTAACAAGTTATCTAAAATCCACTTGCCGCGCTTGACCGGACTGGTGCGTGTCGGATTGCTGGTCACCGCCAAAATGCTGGCCTGTGTCAACAATCCCGAACGATTCGTCCCAGCCAGCGAGACCTTGCGAAATTCCTTCCCCTTGACGTTCGGGATGCCGTAATATTCGGCGAGCTGTTCGTTGAGGTAAGTAAAATCAGCATCCAGCAGTCTGAGCAGACTCAAGTCATCCCGCATCACGCCGCGAAAGAAATTCATCGTTTCGAAGTAAGCCAGTCGATTGATCTGGTCGTTCCATTTGGGGAACAGGGTCGGATCCGGCTTAAACGACTCGAGCTTCCGCAACGTCAGCCATTGACCCGCAAAGTTGTCGACGAAGGCATTGGCACGCGGATCAGCTAACATCCGTTTAATCTGTTGCGACAGCGTCTCACCCGTGCGAAGTTTTTTTGACCATGCCAGCGCCAGTAACTGGTCATCGGGCATCGAGCTCCACAAGAAATAGGACAATCGCGTGGCCAGTTCGAATTCGTCCAAATCGCGATAAGCATCAAATCCTTTCGTCGCCTGCGGTGGCTCGACCCGAAACAAGAACTTCGGCGAAATCAGAATCGCTTGCAACGCAACTTGGACGCTTGACTCTAGCGACTCGCCCTCTGCTTGCAGTCCTAGCGACAGGTCGGTCAGTCGCTGCAAATCGTCGTTATCAACTGGCCGTCGGTAACCACGACTGGCGAGTCGTTCGATCACTGATCGAGTTACTTTGGGAACGTCCGCCGCCGTTTTAGGCTGGACGAAAAAGATCGCTTTGTGACTTGCCGTTAATTGGCTGGCCTCCAACTTGTTGCCCGAGGGTTGCGTGCCCGTCAACGACACGTAATGAATATGCAAGTTGCGATCTTGTTGCTGAGTATCCCCGCTCTTGGCAACGTAAAAGTCGTTGGTGAAACGCATCGTAATGAGCCGATTGCCAGCCTTCAACTTGAGCGGTAGTTTGAATTCTTCCGGTTGCTTACGATCATTTTTGACCAAGAACTCCTTCACGGGCTTACCGTCCACCGAAACAAGCATCTTACACGGTTCATTCCCGGCCTGATCCCCCGACGCGGTGATCGTCAACTGATACAAACCCGCCCAGGGTATCTGTTCTTGAAAAAAGGCATCGTTGACCGACGCCAAGGTCAGGTCGGCGCTTCCTGAGGGTTTCGAGTCTTTGACCTGCAACTGGCCACCGCTGTAATTTGCTTCGAAGAGCTTGTCGGGAGCTGGAGTCTGAATGGCTTGGCGACTGATTTCCTCGGCAGCCAAGACGTACTTTTCCATCAGCAGCGGCGGGAGCGTCAGCACATCACCAATGTTGTCGAAACCGTATCCCACATCGTCTGCCGGAAAGTTTTCGGCGGGCTGGTAATCGACCCCCACCAAATCGCGAACAGTGTTCTGGTATTCGGCCGCGTTCAGCCTGCGGAGCGTGACTTGGCCCGGGTTGGGCGTCAATCCACACTCGAAGTCCTCAATCGTTGATGTAATCCAGTCGGCCAGGAATTTGCGCTGCGAGTCGGGCATCTGATTGCTCTCACGTGGCGGCATCTCCCCCAATTGCATTTTCTCCACCGCTTTCTCCCAAACTCGCCGCCCCTTGAGAAAGGCTTTGGGAGTGTCGAAATGTTCCAGGCTAAGCCCGGCCTCGGGCTCCGCACCGCTGTGGCAATCCAAGCAGTGTTCGCGTAGCAGTGGTTGAACTTCTGCCGACAACTGCTTTTGCAACTGGACGTTGTCCGTCGCCAAACCCTGGCCCGTCGCCCCGCAGAACAATATGGCAGCAAAAGCAAATCGTGTGATAATGGTTGATCTTATGGACATTCGGCAAAACTAGCTTTGAGTCGTACGGAAATTTTTCATACGGCAACTTCTTACGGCAACACTATACGCGGCTGAGGGCTGGGGCTCGGCATCCTTCAACCTGGGTTCCCGATTGAAGTATTGTCACCATTTCCATTCCCCGCGCACCCAGTACTGCCATTATAAACTAATAACCCAGCCGGGCTAAATCGCAGGCCGGCTAAGACGACACGACCCTACACATGGGTGGCCCTACTTATGGGTGGTCCTACTTACGGGTGACCCTACTTGTGGGTGACCCTTCTGTGTTGAGGGCTGGCTGGGCGTTGTGAAATCGTGATCTGGTGAATGACTCCTCAACCTCTTTTTTATTCCAGCCGTCAGGATCTTCGAAGGCGCTGTGTTGGCGCTGCCCTCATTTCGTCCAGGCCGATCAACCAGCCACAGCGTGGCGGCAGAACGTTAGCCGCGGGTAAGTAACCGTAGGGTGTGTGAAGTGGTCGTCGAGGCGATGGGAATTGGTTAGAGCAAGGTAAAAGTATGTTCGCCGGATAGGCTTGGAGTAACGAAGCGACTACGCAACACGCCATGGTTGTGGTCGCGTCCCAACTGACGATGATCTAATTCCATGATCCTGCTACCGGCCGAAGATGTGTTGCGCCGTTTGTCCACGCGACCGCGAGTTCCTGATCGCTAGTCAATGATTCGCGTTGGACGGTAGCGAAAGGTGTGTTGCGCGGTTTATTCGTGTGATCGCGAAAGTCCATTACCGAGTCACGATTTCTGTTCGAAAGAATCCTGCCGCAGCCCAAACCGCTTCACACACCCTACGAATGATTGCTCGTCACCCGGGGTACGCGAAGCCAAGGTCTTAGCGGTGAGCGTTTATGCCGCCATTTCACTAGTCACTGTTCGAACTGCAACATCCCTTACGGTAACCATTTTGCGAGGTCGTCGTAATTCCCGCGATGTGTGCCAGTGCGTTCATAGCCGCCCTTTTATTTCCTTTCCGCGAGAAATAGTTGACACGGTCGCTGTCATTCGCGAGGATTGCCCAGTATGAAGCCAACAGGGTGATAATTAGTTAGCAGTCGGTCTCGGATGGGCGATAAGTTCTTATCTCCAGTTGCGGATAAGTAAGTAAAACACCCCCTTGATCAATGGAACAAGGGATAATCAAATCGTTCATGTCTATAAAGAAATCGAAACTTCAGGAACTGTCCATATGAAAAAAGTATTGCTGAAATCGTTCTTAATTGTGTGCATTTTCCTAGTTTTCCCAGTGATCGCTCAAGAGTCATTGCCCGACCTCGAAGCGGCACTGAAACCGATGAATCGTTTTGTAGGAACCTGGGAGAAGCAAATCAAAGTCCATCAATCGGAATGGGCACCGGAAGATGTAGTTAAGACAGGCACTCACACGTCAAAATGGATCCTGGATAATCATCACTTGCAGGAAAACGGAAATGACTCAGATGGAATGAGTTATCAGAGCATCTACTCGTACGACTCAGATAAACGTGAGTATCGTGTTTCCGTTTTTCAAGCAAACGGGAGTTCCCAAGTTTCGGTTGGAAAGTGGGATGAAGCTTCGAACACTTTCAGTTGGTCGTCTACTATCGGAGACAGAATACCGTTGCTTGCGAAATATCGCTTTGTCAACATCGATCAATTGGAGTTCAGTTTCTTGGCAAAGGATGCGGCCAATAAGATCTATCTTCATGTTGAAGGAACTGGGAAACGTGCAAAGGCTCGTGGAAATTGAAATCAGGCATGAACAATCCGATGGACCGAAGCGGTGGATCGACCGCTCCCTGATAGAAAATTTACCTGCCACCGCTGCGGTCATCGGTGTCGTTCTGCCGACGAGGCGCATCGCAATACGAAACTCGAATGAAATGCGTTCCACTCTTCTCGCTTGTCTTGCATTCTCCGTTTGCGCGGCAACCTGCTGCATTGTGAAGTCCCAGGAACCCGCTAGCTCTACAGACGCGGTTCCACCCAGCGGAATCACCGTTGCTTTCAGCGGGCCGCTTTATGTGATGACGACTCTGAAGCCCGACATTGATCCAGCGAGACTGTTTCTTGACGTCGCCGCGCAAGACCTAAAGATGGCAACCGTGGATTCCGGAGGAACAACGGTTCATCTCGACTGGAGTCGATCCGACAAACTACGCGACGAACTCATTGCTCCGTCGTCGTGGTTTGGGGACGGTGGTCCTAATTCGAAAGTTCATGCCACGGTAACGGGTCGGATGGTATTCAAGCCGTCGAAGGAACTCGCCTACCGAGTCATTTCGGCTGGTGTAACAGATGCCACACCAGTGCCCGTGGTGATTGTTGAATCCATCAAAATCCAATTCGTGCGGTCGGATGGAAAGCCTTTTGGGCCTGCTCGCAAGCTCGTTACGGCTGACTAAATGCGGCAGAACACATTAAGGCACACGAAGCACTTGATCGGCGGTTTTGACTTGCGTCGAGTCAGTCGAGTCAACCGTTTGTGCTCGGTGATGCGTACCGTTCGTCAATCTAAATCTCACAGCACAAACACCGACCTCGCGTGATGCAATTGCTGCTGCCTGCATTACTTCTAGTCACCACGTTGATCGCGGCGTGTGCGGATTTCCGAGAGCTCTTTATGGGCTGTTACTCGGAAGTTGACGCCCTTATCGCATGGCAAGCTTCGCTATTGCTTGCTCGAGCAGTGCTGTGCGTTGGTGTCGTAGTCGCTATTGTGCTACGCTACTTGACGGATCGCTAAAAACCGATGGTATTGGACTGCGACTTTGCTCCAGATGGCG
The DNA here is from genome assembly GCA_038215215.1 of Pirellulales bacterium. Taxonomy (GTDB): domain Bacteria; phylum Planctomycetota; class Planctomycetia; order Pirellulales; family Pirellulaceae; genus Aureliella. The sequence continues at coordinate 1,269 of JBBQRC010000212.1, read as the reverse complement.
GAACGGACTACAATACCAACAACGGAGAATCGTAATGAAGCTTACTGCGGTTTTCATGGCGGTCCCTGAAGGGTACATTGGTTTCGTTGAAGAATTACCTGGTGCCAACACGCAAGGTGAAACGCTTGACGAGGCTCGAGAAAATCTGCGCGAGGCTGTGCAGATGGTACTCGATGCAAACCGAGAACTCGCTGCAAAGGCTATTGCTGGCAAAACGGTCTCGCGAGAACTGTTTGACCTGACATCATCATGAAGCGTCGAGATCTTGAGCGACACCTTGAATCAAATCGGTGCGAGCTACTGCGCGACGGTGCCAAACACAGCCTCTACGTTAATCCGACAAACAACTAAACCAGTGTGGTGCCGCGTCACCGTGAGATCAATGATTTTTTGGTCCGCAAAATCTGCCGTGACCTCGGAATTCCTGAACCATAACTGATGAACCAAGAAATGCACGCAAGCCACCGAAAGCGTGTCACTCTACGCCGTGAACCCTATTTTAGCGGAATTGCGTAAGCAATCCGGTGAATGGATCCGAGACACAAACCGGACGGCTCGCGCCGTTCCGCTAAAATTCCGGCATGGCTTAAAGGTATAGGGTTCACGGCGAAGGCGTGCCACTCCAATGTTCAATCATACGCGGCGGCTGCGTGATTTCAATCGTTCAGGCGATCAGCCCTTGTGCTCGTGCTCAGTCGCGCAGCGACGGTGCTCGTAATCGGAACCAGCCTGGATGACTGCGCAATCCTTCGACCATGAACGACTCGATGTTTATCGTCTTTCGAATAAAAAGGATGGACAGGCTATGCAACTCATCATCTGCAAGCTGCCGATTGCAGCCTTTGAAATATTCGGCAAGAGAAGCAGTTGATTTCGCCCGATTTGGCTAGATTGCCGGAAATCGCGTCGCGATGTCTACCAGAGATTTGGTGGGTCGTGAGGAAATAGAAGGACTAGGCTATGATCGTGCTGGAACGCATCCCGCGAGCAACGACTTTGAAAAATGGTTGCTGTAACGGATGTTGCGGTTCGAACGGCGACCAGTTAGATGGCAGCATAAACGCTCACCGCCAACGCCTTTGCTTCGAGCACCCCGGGTTACGCGATGCTCGCCCACAGGCTCGCACCGCTTACCCGGGGCTATTATCTGCCGCCACGCTGTGGCTGGTCAATCGACTTGGACGAAATGTTGGTAGGGCCAACACAACGCCTTCGAAAATTCTCACTGCTGGCGTTACACAAAGTGCGGGTTCAGAAATTTCTTTGCCC
>JBBQRC010000211.1:0-7871 GCA_038215215.1 Pirellulales bacterium | reverse complement strand
TAAGGCCCAAATTTGCCGGCCAGTTACGTCAATGCACCCGCACGTGACGCCAATTGGACTGCTGGAGGGCTGCGACTGGGTGGAAATCCAAGGCGGGGCCCCTATTTGACCTAGCCAGTTCCCAAGATTTTCGCCAAAATGCTTCGCTCTCCGGAACGCCTCATGAGCTAAATGAAGGCAATCGACAGCGACTTAATCCAAAATTAATGACGGTTCCCCCCGTTTAAACCACGCGTAGACTTGTTGAACTTGGAGCGATTTGAGATGACACACAAGATAATGGAACTGGTCGAAAAGAGTTCCTTGAAGGCTGAGCCGCCACAATTTGATATTGGCGATAATGTCGACGTGCACACGAAGATTCTGGAAGGCAACAAAGAGCGCATTCAGATTTTCTCGGGTGTTGTCATCGCTCGCAGCGGTAGCGGTACCCGTGAAATGTTCGTGGTTCGCCGCATCGTCCAAGGCGAAGGGGTAGAACGCAAGTTCCCGCTGCATTCGCCGAAGATTGATAAGATCGAAGTCAAACGCAGCAGCGTGGTGCGCCGCGCCAAGTTGTACTTCCTCCGCGAACGGTCCGGAAAAGCTACCCGACTCAAAGAACGCCGGGTCTAGGTCCCGCGCCTCGGAGCGGCCTGGGTGTAGAGTGCTCGCCCAAGCCTCGGCGTGCGTAAATGGCTCGGCTAATGCAAATATTCGCCCGCTGCAAACAGCTTTTCGGTCGATGGTTTCCAGCCAGCGGCCGTTTTTCGTTCGTGGACGCTGCCTTGGGGCCGGCTGGTGAACGTCTAGCTGCTCGTTTTTTGCAGCAGCAGGGTTATCGCATTCTGGCCCGCGGTCATCGGCAACGGCTGGGGGAAATTGATCTGATCGCACTCGACGGCAACTGGATCGTGTTTGTCGAAGTGAAAACGTGGCGGTCCGATTCCGTGGCGGACCCGTCGGAAGCGGTTGACCGCAGCAAACAGGAAAAGCTCACGCGTGCCGCCTTGATTTATCTAAAACGTCGCGGGTTGCTCGAGCAGCCAGCCCGATTTGATGTCGTTTCGATTGTCTGGTCAGGTAAAGTGAATCAGCCAGCTAAGATTCGACATTTCAAGAGCGCTTTTGAAGCCGTCGGGCGCGGGCAAATGTATCGTTGATACAGTAGTTGAACCTCGAACTTTGAACTTCAAAATAGGGTGAGATCATCGAAACAGCCCCTCCAACCAGCCAACCTGCGGCTGTTGTGCTGCTGAGCGGCGGCTTGGACTCCGCCACCGTGCTTGCCATCGCGGCGACTCAAGGCTACCGCACGTACGCGATCAGCTTTCGCTACGGGCAACGTCACCAGATTGAAATTCAACGGGCGGAAAAGCTGGCGCTGCAGGCGCAAGTGGCTGGGCACGTGGTCATCGATATCGATTTAACCAAGTTTGGCGGCTCCGCACTCACCAGTGACTTAGCAGTTCCCAAGCACGATTCGGCGGATGAGATCGATGGTCACCACATCCCCATAACTTACGTGCCAGCCAGAAACACGGTGTTTCTATCGCTCTCGCTGGCCTATGCGGAGAGTATTGGCGCCGTCGACATTTTCCTCGGAGTCAATGCGCTCGACTACAGTGGCTACCCCGACTGCCGTCCCGAGTACATCGCCGCGTTTGAGAACATGGCCAATCTAGCCACCAAGGCGGGTGTGGAGGGGGAGCAGCGATTGCGAATTCACACGCCGCTGATTGAACTCACCAAAGCCCAGATCATTGCTTGGGGGTTGAAACTTGGGGTCGACTACAGCCAAACGTCAAGCTGTTATGATCCGGCGGCGGACGGCAAGCCTTGTCATCACTGCGATTCCTGCCTGCTGCGTGAGCGTGGTTTCGCGCAGAACGGCCTTAGTGATCCATTAGCTTAGCCTTAGGCATCCGCATCGCCGCAGTGCATCAAGTAGGCTTTGAAGAGTTCGAGGTACAGCAGACTGGCTGGAATGTATCCACGGAGGATTAGGCGATCAGGATCGCGAGTTTCTGTTCGCTCTCCCAAAATCTCCAGCTTGCACCTATAATCCTGGGCTTTCCGGCTACCGCTGCTGATTGAAGCCAGCGAAACGCCATTGGACTGCGATTTCAATAGGAGTGAATCCGGTGACCAGCGCCCCTTCGACCGCCCAGCCTAAGTCCGCAGTAGCAGCGCCAGCCACGATTCGCGTCTACAACACGCTGACGCGTCAGAAGGAGCCCTTCGAGACCTTGGAGCCGGGGAAAGTAGGGATGTATTTGTGCGGACCAACGGTGTACGCCGAAGCGCATATTGGTCATATGGTAGGCCCCGTTATTTTTGACACCATCAAGCGTTATTTGGTTTACTCGGGCTACAGCGTCACTTGGGTCGTCAACATTACCGATGTGGATGACAAACTGATTAATTCGAGTCGCCGCCGGGGCATCTCGATGTCGCAGGTCGCAACTGAGATGACTATGGATTATTTGGCGAACCTCCAATCGCTAGGTGTGAACCAAATCGATCATCTGCCGCGTGCCACCGACTACATGGTCGAAATCATTCAGTTTATCGTCGAACTGATCGAGGGCGGTTTTGCCTATGCCAGCGATGGCGACGTGTTTTTCGACGTGACGCGTGATCCCCAATACGGACAGCTAAGCAACCGTTCGGCGGATAGCCAACAAGGTGAAGGTGGCGAAGCGGCATCCAAGAAGCGGAGCTCGGGTGACTTTGCATTGTGGAAGACCGCCAAGCCGGGCGAGCCTGCTTGGTCAAGTCCATGGGGTCAGGGTCGGCCGGGTTGGCACATTGAATGCTCGGCGATGAGCCGCGAGATCCTTGGCAAGACTTTTGATATCCATGGAGGCGGTTTAGATCTGGTCTTCCCGCATCATGAAAACGAGCTGGCGCAGAGTCGCTGCTGCCACGGTTTGCCGATGGCCCGCTACTGGATGCATAACGGACTGATGAAGCGCGACGCAGGTGCCGGCAAGCTTGGCGGGAAAAGCGATCGCGAACCCGCTGCCGGTGAAAAGCCAGCAGTCGAAGTCTCTACCGCAGCCGAGGTGTCGAGCAAGATCAGTCGCAGTAAAGGGGCTGGTGGGTTGGCCAAGTTGATCGAGCAGCAGACCGGTGAACGCATTCGCTTCTTCCTTCTCAAATCGCATTATCGGTCGACAATTGTCTTCAGCGACGAGGGGCTTGAGGAAGCCGGCCAAGCCTTAAACGCCTTTTATCGCCTAATCCAACGCTTCGAGCGTATCACGGGCGAAGCTTTTTACTCTCGCGTTAACACGACCACGAACGAAGTCGAAGAGCTGGCGTTTGCCAAGTCGCGGCGCGAGGGTGACGGTCCATTGGCTGACGCCGGTAGCGCAGGACTGCTGGCCGAAGTCAGTCAACTGCGAAGGTCATTTCTCGATAAGATGGATGACGACTTCAACACCGGCGGAGCCGTGAGCGACCTGTTCGAGTTATCTCGGGCTGTGAACCGCTTCGTTGAGCAACAGAATTTGGAAGAGAGTGGCAAGCGTTCACCCGCTCAGCTCGAGACGTTGCGCAGCGGCATGCGGGTGCTCCGCGAATTGGGCGCGATCATGGGACTGTTTGTCAAAGCTCCCAAGAAAACGGACGGAGGCGACAGCCAAGTTGTTGACGGGCTGATGTCGCTACTGATCGAGCTGCGGGCCAATGCCCGCAAGAACAAAGATTTTGCCACCTCCGACGCCATTCGTGACGGGTTGACCAAAGCCGGCATTAGCCTGCAGGACTTGAAGGAAGGAACAACCTGGGCCAAAGCGTAACCCGCAACGTCAGATTTGAAATTGCGCAGGCCGATTGATGCGTGACAGGTTAATTGACAGGTTTATTGACCAATGCACGAAAACTTTGGATCGTCTGCTCGGCGGCTTCGTCAGCAGTTGGCAATGGAAAGATTTCGGCGGATAAGTACCCTTGGTAGTTGATTGACTTCAAGGCCAACACCAGTGCCTCCGAGTCTGTGTGCCCCAGACCAATCGCACGACGGTTGGAATCGGCAAAGTGAACATGACCAATCAACGCAGCCTGCTCGTGTATTGCCGCGGGCATGTCCGCTTCTTCGATGTTCATGTGGAACATGTCCGCCAAGATCCGCGTATTGCGAGTCCTCAAGGTGCGCAGCCAATCCGCTGTGATTTGCAAGCTCGTGAAGACGTTGGTCTCATAGCGATTGAGGGGCTCGATGAGTAGCGGGACGTGATATTGGGTGGCGCGCTCGCTCAATTGCTCAATGGCGTCCGCGAGTTGAGCCATCAGTGGCTCGCGCAGCTCAGGGGATGCGATACGACCTTGCATCGATCCGATAATCGCCGGCGCGCCGAGGGCTCCAGCCACATCGATGATCGAACTGATGAATTCGATCGCTCGCTTGGCAACGCTCGGTTCGGTCGCGGTCAAGCTCAATTGCTGAACCAACCAACCTGCACCAGTGCCGACGGCGGCCAATTTTAATGAGTGGGCATCCAGCAACTGACGCAGTGCCACGAGATCGACGTCGGCCGCCGACCGAGGAAAGACTTCGATGGCATCGAAACCCAAGTCCGCCGCCCGCTGGCAACCCGCTTCAAGTCCGTCATGATATACGAAAGGACCGCTGCGAGCTTCAGGAACGAGGCAGACAGTGATGGCTGAACGCATGGAAATCACTTCAGTTGATTGTTGTCGCAGTCTGAAAAGCTTGTTTTCGCGCATCGGCGGTACTTGGTCAAGCCGACATCCATCGGCGGCCTCACACCACTTCCATGACGAACTTGCACGCGTTTCGCTGCCTGCACAGGGCTATAACTTACTGGGCGATAAATCGCTGGGCTTTTGCACACTGGGCCTCAACTTTTAGGGCCTCAACTTTTAGGGCCTCAACTTTCAGGAATCGGAATGACTTCAGACAACACTCTGCCGGAAGATCGCTATGTGGCACGCTTCATACGGCAAGAGCGATTCGCCCCGTTGGGGGCCGAAGGTGGTCAGCAGCTGCGCCGATCCACAGCACTGATCTGTGGTTGTGGCGCGTTGGGCTCGATGATCGCCGAACGCCTAGCGCGGGCTGGCGTGGGGACACTGAGGATCGTTGATCGCGACTGGGTGGAGCTGAGCAACCTGCCTCGTCAGACGCTCTTCACGGAGCAAGATGCAGCCTTGGGGCGTCCCAAGGCGATTGCCGCGGCCGACGCGCTGGCAGCCATTGACAGTCGGCTAGACATCCAGCCGCTGGTGGCGGACGTTACCTGCGACAATATCGCGGAATTGGCGGCGGGTTGCGATGTGATCGTCGACGGCACCGACAACTTTGAGACGCGATTTCTGGTCAACGACTACAGCCTCAAGTACAAAATCCCCTGGGTTCATGGCGGTTGCTTGGGGGCCAGCGGCCAAGTCATGACCATCGTCCCGGGGCAGACCGCGTGTTTTCGTTGCTTGGTTCCTGACATGCCGCCACGGGACGCAATCCAGACCTGTGATTCGGCTGGCGTCTTGGGACCAGCCATCGGCATCATCGCCTGCTGGCAGGCGGCAGAGGCACTGAAGATCCTGGCGGGTCGCGTCGAGGCGGTGTGCCAAGATCTGTTGATTATCGATTGCTGGAATACCTCCTGCCGAACGCTATCTCTCGCGTCCCTGCGCGCTCAACGCACCTGTCCAGCCTGCCAGCTCGGCGAGTTCCCATTTTTAGATGGTCAGTTGCGCACCGAGTCGGTGGTGCTGTGCGGGAAAAATGCGGTGCAGTTGAACGCAGTGGCGGCGACTAGCGATTTGGCGGCGTTGGCAGATAAGCTCCGGCATTCTGGAGCGGTGAAAAATAACGGTTTCTTCTTACGCTTGACCTTGTCCAATCACGTGCTCACGATTTTTAAAGATGGCCGCGTAGTGGTGGAAGGGACTACCAGCCCTGCCGAGGCAAGAAATCTGCTGGCTAAGACGTTAGGGGGGTAGCATTGCACTTCAAGGGGGCATATTGTTACATTACTTCCGTTGGCGGCGGAGTCATGAAAAGGCTGTTAAAAAGGCTTTTTGTTCCCATAGTATTTCCTCCTCCTAAAAGATGAACCATGCGCTACGAGTTTCGATTGGCAGAGCTGTTGGGCCACACGCCGGATCGCCGCAAGCGTCCTGGAACTATTAAAGCGATCGTCGAATACACGGGACTGGACCGACATCAGGTCGCCTCTTTGCTGAAAAATGAGGCCAAGTACATCCCGCTCGAGGCCCTGTCACGGCTCTGCGATTATTTGGTGGAGCACGGTTACGCCACCGCCGACTCGCTGCCCGGTGCCTTGTTTGCTGTGAAGCCGGAACATTTCTGGGAGTTGTTGGCGCGTCGCCGTAAATTGGAGATCTGCATTGGCGTTCGCAGACCAGATGGCGATGACACGCCAGAAACCGCTTGGGTGGTCGCATCGGATGCGGTTTTGTTGGGCGAAGTGCTTAACGGCGTAACGACTTTGGGCGGCACCGACAAACTAGCTCGTTCGCAACAGACTTCGCGAGAGTTGCCTACACATCCCGAGCTGCTGCGTCAGACGTTGGTCTGGAGTCCTGGCGTCGTCGCCAACGACGAGGCCATTGATCGGGCGCGTTCGGTTCACACGGATTTTACTTCGTCCAGCGGCGACAAAGCGCTGATCTGTTTGGGCAGTGTGAAGAGTAATCCCGTGGTGGAGATGATTCTGGCGGATTCGTTTGGAGCGACTCCGTTCGAATCCCAGGACGATATTGCGACCGCCAAGGAGCGGCGTTGTCCGTTCTACTTGCGTTATCGCGATCGCGATCCCCATCCGCCGTGCTCGTCGGCCGGTGTACGGTTGAGCAAGTCCGATGAAGCCAAAGAGCCTGGGATTTATTACGAGCAAGCGGATGGCACCTGGGCCTTCGCCGGTGGCCAGGACACCGCCTTAGTCTTCTACATTTACCGCGAGTCCTTGGGCCGCTTAGAAATGGTGCTGAGCGGCTTCAGTGGTCGCGCCACGCGGTTACTAGCGAGAACGCTCGCCACTCGTGGCGAAGAATTTTGGCCACCGGTGTATCAGGCCAATTACTTGCAGGTTGGGGCCTACATAGTGCAGTACAAGACATCGGAAGAAGTGGATGAACCGCATGACATTCTGCGCACCGATTTGACCAGCATGCCGACCATCACGCCGCTGCCCGTGGAAGCCATTGCGAGGCGGCTAGAGCCGTAAATTTAAGTACGACGGCGTTACTGGCGGGACAGGCTTCCCGCCTGACAAGCTGAAGATGACGGGAAAGAAGGGCTAGAGGCGTACCCCATTGCACACATCAGACATGTATTGATCGACCAACCCTCAGTTCAAGGTCGAACTACGAGGGTGATGCGAGCTTTTTGAACTTGCGTTTTCTTGCGTGCCTCAGGCCAGCGACAAGTGCTGCTACGCCACATAGAGACAACGAGGCGGGCTCAGGTACGGCAACTGGCAACGCGTCCACGTTGAAGCTTACTGAATTCAAAGTTGACGTCAAAGTCACAAGACCGCCGTTGTAGAAAACGAATCCAGGCCCATCGGGACCACCAAGCGGAGTAGGAGAATCCACGCCCGATACTGTAAATGGCTGAATCGCCGCGGTTCGATTCACTGTGAAGGTCACCGTCCCAATAGTTCTATTGACAGTATCAATAACGCGCTGAACGGCTGCGCTATCAAAAGGAGAGACACTTGCGGCAAAAACTACAGTGTCGGCTGACAAAGAGACCTGTGAATTTGGATTCCCTATAATAGGCAGGTTGAACCCAGCAGGAGTTCCAGTGGCTGTAGAATCGAATGTCCAAATCGCAGCAGTTGTTGACGTTCCTGCGACTGGTAGTGTGTATGTAAATCCATAGCCCGCAACAAGGT
>JBBQRC010000210.1:0-7875 GCA_038215215.1 Pirellulales bacterium | reverse complement strand
CTTCGAGCACCCCGGGTTACGCGATGCTCGCCCACAGGCTCGCACCGCTTACCCAGGGCTATTATCTGCCGCCACGCTGTGGCTGGTCAATCGGCTTGGACGAATTGTGGGTAGTTCCAACACAACGCCTCCGGAAATTCTCACTGCTGGCGTTACACAAAGTGCGGGTTCAGAAATTTCTTTGCCCCATGAATAATAACGAGTTCTGATCGCGTTGCAGTTGCAGCTTTAGAAGACGATTGATGTGCTTAAAAGGACCGAGCTAAATCGCGGGGCAACCAACACGCTTTGACCCTACTCGTCGGTGGTTTTGTTGGTTTGTGGGACCGCGTTAAACGCTGGGAAATCGCAATTGCGATGCACTTTGCAGGCAATAGATACCCCTAGTGTGATCAGTGCGACACCTCCCAAGAAGTATCCGAGACGCATGCCAAGTCGGCCCCCAACCTGCTGCAATCCACGTGCGATGGACCAGCGCAGGGGCCAATCGGCGGACGTGATCGCTGCTGCGATACCGGCCAATCCCAGCATGCAGGCCACTCCGCCAACAAGCCAATCATCCATCAACGCCCTCACCCAATAATGTTAAAGCTAGCTCTGCAAGGCTTGGCAACTCGTCTTCTCGCCAACCCACCCTAACTAGTAGTATCGCGTCCGCATTGGAATTGTGAAGTTAATCTTAGGGCTTACTAGGAGTTTGTCTGTCATGGATCGACGGACGTGGTTGAAGCTGGCTGCGCTCGGCGGATGGTCCACTTGCGGGTGCCTTGGCGGCTGCAAGTCCGCACCCATCACTGGCCGGCGGCAAATGATGTTTTATCCCGAGCAGACGGAAGTTGCGATGGGCAGACAATCGTTTGCCGACGTCGTCTCCAAAGAAACAATTTCTACGAATTCCCACTTTCAACAGGTCGTTGAACGGGTTGGACGACGCATCGCCGATGTTTCTGGCCACAGTGAATACGAATGGGAAACCAAGGTCGTCGCCAGCGAGGAGCAGAACGCTTTTTGTTTGCCGGGCGGGAAGATCGTCGTCTATGAAGGAATTCTGCCAATCTGTCGGGATGAAGCGGGCTTGGCGGTCGTCATGAGTCATGAAGTGGCCCATGTGCTGGCGCGTCATGGCGGCGAGCGGATGAGTCAGACCGCTGCGGTGAACGGAATCCAAACTGGAGTCGGCATGCTGATGCGTAATCAGGAGCAGGTCACACAGGACTTGTGGAACCGCGCGTACGGCTTGGGGACGAATTTCGGTTTTTTATTACCCTACAGTCGCCAGCATGAGCTGGAAGCGGATCACATCGGTCTGATGCTGATGGCCCAAGCTGGCTATGATCCCGCCGAAGCACCACGGTTCTGGACCCGTTTTGGAGCCGCTGGAGATTCTGCCAAGCCACCGGAGTTCTTATCCACGCATCCAGCCGACTCGCGTCGCGCTTCGGAACTCGAAAAACTGTTGCCACAAGCGCTGGAAGGCTATCGACAAGCGGCCAATCCGATTGGCCAAGGGGAGGTGATAATGTGATTCTAACCTCTCGCTTCGCTCAACCTCTATCGCTCCGCGCGATCCTGCGTAACGCTGCCGAATACTTGGCGATTGTGGCCATTTGGCTCTTTTGCCAAGCCTTAATTCAGTCAGCATGGCTCTCCGCGAACTGGTTGATCACCGTTGTCCTCATGGCGGCATGGGCCAAGACCCTCTTCTTTGGGATGGAAAACCTGCAGCAGTTACGGCAAGCCTCTCGCGACAACCTGGCCTACCATCGCTTTATGATCTTGATGCTGGTCAATATGTCCCAGATCATGCTGTCGTTTGGGCTGGACTATCACTGTCTACACTGCATCGATTCCGCTAGTTTTGGGAGTATCAATCCGGCTGAGACGATGCCCGAGATGGTTTTTGACTTCTTCTATTTCAGTGTGCTCAATTTCACGTTTTTTGGTTACGGCGACATTACTCCTCAGACAATATCCGCCAAACTGCTTACCATGACGGAAATTGTCTTGGCTTTCGTTACGGTCATTTTCATTTTGTCTGATTTTATCAGTCTCAAAGAATCGATTCGTCCAGTGGGGGAACGCAGGGCTGAAGTGCAGGCCAACGCATCACCTCCCGCCCAACGTGCCGGCCAGTAGGTTTGAGAAGGCTCGGACAACGGTACTTGCCAAGGGGGGTAAACTTATCCATAACCTGAGGACTTCAAGCACCCTTCCGTTCACTTCTCAACGAAATGTTTATGCTACAACTCTCTGAATCTTGCTTGTATGCTCGCCCCAGTACGAGGGGACGGCAGTCATGATTGCCAACAGTCGCAAAACATCGTCCAAGCACGTTGTGATCGTGGGCGCTGGCCCTGGCGGTTTGGCAACAGCCATGCAACTGGCTCATGCAGGCGTCCGCGTGACCGTGCTCGAAAAGCAGAGTTGGGTGGGTGGACGCACTGCCACGTTTGAGCAGGAGGGGTTTCGCTTTGACATTGGCCCAACATTCTTCTTGTATCCCCGTGTACTCTCCGAGATTTTCGCTTCTGTCGGACGTGACCTGCAGCGCGATGTGCCGATGTCTCGGCTTGATCCACAGTACAGGATCAGTTTTGGCGGCGGCGGGCGGCTCGACGCAACGCCCAACGTCGAAGCCATGGAGGCTCAGATCGCGGAGTTTTCTCCTGCTGATCGGGGGTCATTGACCCGGTTCCTCAATGACAACCGCAAGAAGCTGGCAAAGTTTCGTCCGGTCCTGGAATCCGCTTTCAACAGTCCGCTCGATTTGCTGGCACCCAAAATTTTGGCTGCCCTTCCGTATTTACATCCCTGGAGATCCCTGCAGGCGGAATTAGACAGCTACTTTAAGGATCCTCGGTTATCGATCGCGTTTTCGTTTCAATCCAAATACCTAGGCATGTCGCCGATGCGCTGCCCAAGCTTATTCACGATCCTGTCGTTCCTCGAATACGAGCACGGCGTGTTTCATCCGCGTGGTGGCTGCGGCCAAGTTAGCCAGCGGATGGCTGACATTGCGACCGAAATGGGGGTCGATATTCGTACCAGTGAACCTGCCACCGGCTTTGATTTTGCAGGTCGCAGACCGCGGGCAGTCATCACTGATCAAAATCGTTACGAGTGCGATGCGGTGGTGATCAATGCAGATTTCGCCGACGCGATGCGTCGACTTGTGCCCGATGCGCTGCGCCGCAAGTGGACCGACGCGAAGATCGCTACGAAGAAGTTCTCATGCTCGACCTTCATGCTCTATCTTGGAATTCGAGGACGTTATGATGATTTACCGCATCACACGATTCACATTACTGAGGATTACGAACGTAACTTGAAGCAGATCGAGCAGGATTTCACCTTGCCGGATTCTCCCAGCTTTTACGTGCAAAATGCGAGTGTCACCGATGATAGCCTAGCACCTGCCGGGTGCAGTACATTGTATGTCCTCGTACCGGTTCCCCAACAGTGCCAAAACGTGACCTGGGACGAAGCGACGCGTGCCAAATATCGCGAGGTGGCGCTCAATCAACTGGCTCGCGAGGGCTTGAGTGATGTGCGAGAGCGGATCGTGACCGAACGTATGATCACCCCAACTAATTGGGTGGATGACTTCGGTTTGTATCGCGGAGCGACATTCAACCTGGCTCACAACTTAAATCAAATGTTGCACCGCCGACCGCATAACCGCTTCGAGGATCTGGAGAGTGTTTACCTTGTCGGTGGTGGCACTCATCCCGGAAGCGGTCTGCCGGTCATTTACGAATCATCCCGCATCACCTGCCAGCAACTGCTGCCAAGACTATGAGCCCCGGTTGGCAGTGACGGGAGACTAAGTCCCAGTTTCGCAGTTTTTTGGACTGCTGCGACTTGTTGCAGCTTTCATTTTCAAGCGTGTGCAGCACCGATATGTGAATTTTGTGCCCCCCCAGCGGTCGCGACCCAGAGCGAAAATAGCCAAGCGATTCTGGACGTTGAGGGAAAGCCAAAGCTGTGATGAATCACCGCACTCCAAAAATCGCGAAACTGGAACAAAGGGGTGTTCGATTATTAGTGTCCATTTTCTCTTAGCCGCATGGCGTTAGCCACGGTTTTAGCAAAGTCTCTTAGTCGCCTGGCGTTAGCCACGGTTTTTAGCAACCGGAAGCCAACGCGTTGCGGATGGTGAGACAGTAATTTATCGAGTGATACTAAGGCTTGAAGACCAGCTCTGACGTGATGTCGACTTCGTCATTGATTTTGCCCTTGCCGTACTCCATGCCCCACTTCGTGCGGTCAATAACGAATTTGGTCGTAACCGCAATTTTTTCTTCTGAGGCGTCGATTTTAACGGGTGCTGAAATTTCCACGGTTTTTCCCAGCATGGTTAGCTTGCCGAAAACCTTTGCTTCGGTATCACTGATCCTCTCGAATTTCGTGGACTCAAAGACTGCCTTGGGAAATTTCTTGACATCGAAGAAGTCGGGCCCCTTCAAATGAGTCTCCAGTTTGGGGTCATCGGCCCACAAGCTCTCCATTTCGATTTCAATCTTCAGCGAACTCTTGGACGGATCTTCATGATCAGCCGTAGCGGCAACCGCGAATTTCTTAAAGCCTCCTTTGTGTTCGTCATCAGGCTTTTTGCCCAAAAAGGAGATTTTCGATTTTTCTAAATCGGGCTTGAGCGCATCGGCGGCGGGGCTGAAGCTTGGGACGGCTAACAGCATAGCAATGGCGAAAAATAAACAGCAAGTCTTCATTGAGGCATCCTTGAAGCACAACAGGAGAAACGTGAACATACTACCAAAGCAATTGTAATAAGTGTTGGCTGGCGGTGGCTAGCCGCCAGAACGCAGCCTAGTTCATCTGGGCGAATATCCGCTCGCCGCGCCCGCCAGACTTCCGAAATAGGCCTTCCAGGCTGTGATTTCGTCACTCCCTGGCTATATTCAGATCGCTGCACATCCCCACTACGTCCCTCGCACTCTAGATTTAACATGCGACGACCTCGAATTAGTGCCTTTCCAAAATGTTATCTCGATCAAATCTCGCAAGCTCGTACGATGAGTGTGTTCGATTGGATTGAACAAGCGAAGTCGCTCGATGCCGACGGCTTGGAGATGTACGAAGGCTTTTTCATCAATCTAGAGGACTCTTACATCGACGAAATTGGCGCGGCAATTCGCTCGGCCGGCTTCGAAATGCCCATGCTTTGCTGCTCGCCTGACTTCACCCATCCCAAGGCGGAGCAGCGGGAAAAAGCGGTCGCCTACCAACAGCAGATGATTCACGTGGCGCGGCGTTTAGGAGGGGAAGGTGTTGTCTGCCGAGTGCTTAGTGGCCAGCGCTGGCCCGAGCTGGCGCGTGCACAGGGACTCGAGTATGCCAGCGCCGGTATTAAGGCCTGCCTGCCGCTTGCACAGGAACTGGGAGTCATCCTTGGCATTGAAAATCACTACAAGGATGGCTACTGGCTCTATCCTGAGTTTGCACAAAAAAAAGAGGTTTTTCTCGATCTTTTGAAGCTCATTCCGGAATCGGATTTTTTTGGAGTGCAATACGATCCGAGCAATGCCGTTGTCGCTGGCGATGACCCGGTCGAGTTACTCCGCGATGTCGTACAGCGAGTAGTGAGTATGCACGCCAGCGACCGCTATTTGGCCGATGGCGCCACCTTAGACGACCTCAAAATGGCGGATGGCGCGGCAGGTTATGCCTCGATCCTCAAACATGGAGTCACCGGTCGCGGGCTAAACGATTACTCGTCGATCTTCTCGATCCTGAGGGCCGCAAATTTTGATGGCTGGATCAGTATCGAAGACGGCATGAACGGCATGGGCGAGATGGCTGAATCACTGGCCTTTTTACGCACCAACGTTGCTCAATACTGGCACGCATGAAACTGGAACGCATTGAACTCAGCCCTCCATCGCTTGGAATTCACTCTTCCGCTGGCACCTTCTGAAGATCTCAAATGACCGCAGTTTCCCCCAATCACTTTGGTGACCGCTTATTGCAATTAGTTGCCCATAAAGATTCCGCTGTCTGCGTGGGGCTGGATCCTCGCTGGTCGAGTTTGCCCGACGTTATTCGCAGCGGCATCAACCCACAGGATCCGCAGGCAGTCGCGGGTGCAACCGAGTGTTATTGCCGCGAAGTGATTGATGCGGTCGCGGCCTACGCTCCTGTGGTGAAACCGCAAGCTGCCTTTTTTGAGCAGCTTGGACCGGCTGGTATGCAAGCGCTCGCCGGCGTGATTCTGTATGCACGCAAAGCTGGTTTGTTGGTCTTGCTCGACGCGAAACGCGGCGATATTGGCACGACTGCCGAAGCCTATGCCGATGCCTATTTGGGAGGTGCCAGTATTTGGCAGAGCGATGCCTTAACGGTCAATCCCTACCTCGGTGATGACACCCTGGTCCCCTTTGTCGAGACCTGCAAATCGCGCGATGCGGGTATCTTCGTGCTCGTCAAGACATCCAATCCGGGCAGCGGTTTTCTGCAAGACCGGCAGATCGGCGACCAGACCGTGTACCAACAGATGGCGGAGCTGGTGCAGCGTCATGCCTTGGCGACGAGCGGCAATTCTTCTTACGGCATGGTTGGCGCTGTCGTGGGCGCGACCTATCCAGCACAGCTCGCCGAATTGCGGGCACAGATGCCCAATGCTTGGATTCTGATTCCGGGCTACGGCGCCCAGGGGGGCACGGCGGCAGACGTGGCGTTAGGGTTTCATAAGGATGGCGGGGGCGCGATCGTTAACAGTTCACGAGGGATTATTTTTGCCTATCAGTCACCACGTTACGCCGGTCGTGCCTGGCAAGAAGCAGTGGCTGCCAGCGCTCGCGATATGGCTGCCGAAATTCGAGCGGCGATGTGATGATGCAGTGGGATGTTATCGTCATCGGCGGTGGGGCCGCAGGCTTGTGGGCCGCCGGCACAGCCGCAGCACGAGGTCTGCGCACCCTCGTACTCGAGAAAAATAACAAGGCCGGGGTCAAGATCCTGATGTCGGGTGGTACGCGTTGCAACATCACGCACCATTGCGACGTGGCGGGCATCATTACCGCGTTTGGCCAGCAAGGTCGCTTCCTGAAACATGCGCTGCACGAACTCCCACCCAGTGCAGTAGTTACCGAAATCGAACGCCTGGGCGTACCTACGAAAGTGGAGGATACTGGCAAAGTCTTCCCTATCAGTAACCATGCCATCGATGTGCGAGATGCGTTGGTGCGGCGTCTCGCTAACGCCGGAGCTGAGCTTCGCAGTGGCGTCGCCGTTCGCAATCTTGTTCCCAATATCGCTGGCGGTTGGCTCGTGCAGCTCGATGAAACGGAGTTGACGACTCAGAAGGTGATTTTGTCCAGCGGCGGTTTGTCTTACGCTGCCTGTGGGACAACCGGCGACGGCTACGCCTGGGTAAAACAGCTTGGCCATACGCTGCAAGCCACCTATCCGGCACTAACACCGCTGGTTAGCCCAGCCCAGTGGGTACACGCACTCACTGGTATCACGCTGCCTGACGTTTCGGTCAGCGTCACGAGCCAAGAGCTGGGCAAACGTGAGCCGCGTCAGACCAGTCGAGGCGGGTTCCTCTGGACGCATTTTGGATGTTCGGGGCCCGCACCCATGAACGTTTCACGTTTTGTGTCGAGCTTGCACGAGCCGCATCGTGCGGTCTTGCAAATTGATCTTGTTCCCAACGTCTCCGAAGCGGCCCTCGGTCAATTGTTCGACGCCAGTCTGGGTGGCAAGAAGGCGTTACACAATGTGTTGCACCAGATTTTGCCGCGATCTATGGCGGAGTGCTTGCTCTCTCGGGCAGCGATCTCGGAGAGTATCGTGCTGGCCGAATTGCCACGCAAGTCACGTTTAAGTCTGATCGAGGATCTTAAGCGACTGGCG
>JBBQRC010000209.1:0-7924 GCA_038215215.1 Pirellulales bacterium | reverse complement strand
GGCGAATTACGAAAAAGAAGCGATCCGCAGTTTGTCGAGCTCGGCCTGGAAAACGCCGCTACTTTTGACCATTGCGGGAGTTCTCGGGTGTATTTTCTTGTTCATTGTGGCCGTGCAGGTGCTGCGCGTTGAATCGAACTTTTCTATTGCCGGTGCTCTCACGTTCCTGCTGTGTGGAGTTGGCGCGGCCGTCAGTGCTGTCCGTCTGCAGCGCAGTGCCCGCGAACTCAAAAACATCGACAATGCCGCAGACGAACTGCTGCGTTTTCTGTCGCTGCCGGTAGAACGCTTTGATGCGGTGAATCTGAAAAGTATTGACCGCGTTTCGCAGCGAGCCAAATTGGATCACGTCACGTTGCAAGACAGTAGCGGCCGCAAGTTGCTCGAAAATATTTCTTTGGAATTCACCCCTGGCCGTTTGATTGGGATCGTGGCCAGCGAACAAATTCAAGCGCAGGCATTGGTCGAACTGCTCATGGGTTACGGTCGCCCGGTCAGCGGTCGCATGTTGGTGGACGACGAACTCATTTCGGATCTCAAACCCGAGAGCTTGACGAGATGTTCACTGTGGGTTTCGCCCGACGGTCCGCTGATCACCGCCAGCGTCGAGGAGAACTTGACGGGTCCGGGCGGTGCATCGACTTCCGTGGATCTCAACGCTATCCTCCGCGCTTCCAAAGTTATCGAAGTCATCCAGCAATTGCCCGACGGTTTGGCTACGCTCATCACACCTGGCGACGATCGCCTAACCTCCGACACCGCGTTTCGACTGGGGATTGCTCGCGCCAATTTGCGTTCCCCATCGATCGTCGTTATTGAGGAGCCTCAGCGTCACGTCGATCCCAAGACTGAGCAGGACACCATCGATTCCATCCGCAGCCTGGTCAAACCTGCTTCCATCACTGTTTTGCTGCCGCATCGATTGCTCACCGTAAGGCAGTGTGATGTGGTGGTTTTGATTCACGATCACAAGGTCGCCGATAGTGGTACGCACTCGGAATTGCTGCAGCGGAGTGAACTCTATCGCCATCTGAATTACGTGCGTTTCAATCCTTTCCGCAATCTCGGTGTGGAGTAGCACGTGGGACTGGGTAGCGCCCTATACAGAGGTGATATGAAATGCTGTGCCGCGAGTCGAGCACGCGCGACTGGCGATACTTTTAAGCGTTTGCTGTCCCAAAGTTGTGCGCGACGACGACAAACTTGGTTGAGCAGTTCGCGGTAATAACGCCACATCAGCGAAAAGACGCGTTGGCTGGCCGCTGGCAGGAATTGCTGCGTTTGCCAGCCGGAGCGATACAACGCTTCGGCGCGAGCGCTGACTGCGGCCACCATGCCTACCCAGTCTCCGCCCGGTTTCAATTGCAGCCACGCGTCGGGTGAAACTCCAAATCGCTCGAACTCGCTGAGCGGTAGGTAAATGCGTCCTTGCCTCGCGTCACTAGCGATGTCGCGAAGGATATTGGTCAGCTGAAACGCGATCCCACAATCAACCGCTACTTGTCTCGGCATGGTTCGGTCGGCCCGCCAAATGTGCGTGCAGGCCAGCCCCACCGCGGACGCAACATGATAGCAGTAGTGTTCAAGCTCCGACCAATCCTGCGGTTGCTGATGCTCAATGTCCATGCTAACACCCAGGACAATCTCATCGAGCAAGTTCAGCGGAATGCCAAATTTGGTCACCGTATCCTGCAGCGCGGGCCAGAGCGAATCAAATTGGGTCAGTTCAATCGGGAGCTCCGATTCGAGCCACTTGGACGCTCCGTCGCGGGCGGCATCCAGCCATGCGACACGTTGCCGCCATGCCTCGAGGCAAAAGCGCTTATGCGCGGGCGAGCCCGCATCATCAGCGAGATCGTCGCTGATGCGTGCAAAGGCGTAGAGCGCGTACATTCCTAAGGCGGCCTCGCGATCCAGCAGACCAAAAGACCAGCAAAAGCTGCTGCCGCTGTGACGACACAGCCTTTTACACCAACGGTAACTTTCCTCCAGTCGCTCAGGCATGACGCCTCACTCCCCCACGCATACGACTGAGCATCGCGCTTCCAAATAGTTTCAATTTCTTGCCTCGCGATAGCGTTGGACGTTTGGTCCAGACATCAAATGCTCGTGCCTCAATTTCGTCCAGTAAGGCCAAACCGCCACGCACGAACAGCTCGATATCGGTCGCCAGCCAACTGGGAACCGACTTTATCAGAGGCCAACCATGGTCGAAATGAAGTCTCGTGCTTGACACCCAAGTTTTTAGTAGTTCGGTCAACTGTGGGGTCACATGCGCCGACAGGATCATCGACTCGGTGACTCCGTGGGCGACACACAGTTCGGTGGGGGCGTAAATGCGATCGATGGCCGCATCCCGGGCCATGTCTTGGCAAAAATTGGCGAGTTGCAACCCCGTGCAGACAAAATCACTCAGTAGAAGATTTTCAGCACGATCGGCTTGCGCCATTTTCAGAATGACTCGCCCTACCGGATTGGCCGATCGACGGCAGTATGCCGCCAGGTCCGCGTCGTCGCGATATCGTTTTTTTGTCTGATCTTGCGTGAACGCACTGAGCAGGTCCTCCAGTGGTTCGATGGGGATCTGATGACGATGAATGGTCGATTGTAAGGCCACCATGACCGGGTGTGCTGGGCGACCGGAGTAGCAGAGACGCAACTGCTGGTGCCACCATTTGAGCAGTGGCAGGCTAAGCGCCGGTTCCAATTCGTCAGCCAAATCGTCCGACCAACGACAGTAAGCGTAAAAATTCTGAAAATCCTGCCGCAGCGTGCGCGGCAATAACCAACTGACGACCGTGAAATTTTCATAGTGTCTACGGGCTAGAGAGCGGCAATAAGCCTGCGCCGTGGCCACATCCCAGGTGCTGGGTGGTTGATCTGGCCCCCATTTTGCCAAATCAGCCAGGAAATTGGCGCGCTCGGCATTCGAAGATTTAGCGTTTTGCACCATAATTGGGACAGGTCGATGACTGCAGTTTTGCGGCAAAGGCATAGAAGAACCAAAGCCTATTAGAGACAAATTTCATGGAAATCATACTGGCAGCCCCAAGAGGCTTCTGCGCGGGCGTTAACATGGCGGTCGCAAGTCTCGATTTAGCCATTCGGCACTTTGGCACCCCGATCTATGTTTACCACGAGATCGTGCACAACCAATATGTGGTGCAGACATTCAAGAGCAAGGGGGCTGTCTTCGTCGACACGCTGGAAGAAGTACCGCAGGGGAGCACGGTGATGTTTTCAGCCCACGGAGTTTCGCCCGAGATTCGCCGTATCGCCACTCAACGTAAGTTGTTTGCCATCGACGCCACTTGTCCCCTGGTCACCAAGGTTCACTTGGAGGCCATCAAATTTGCCAAAGCGGGCTACACCATTATCTTGATTGGTCACGAAGGGCACGATGAAGTTATCGGCACGATGGGAGAGGCTCCGGAAGCAATTGTGCTCGTCGAATCCGAGGCCGATGTAGATGAGCTGTCATTTAGCCCGGACACCAAACTGGCCTATTTGACGCAAACAACACTCAGTGTTGACGACGCCAATCGGATCATCAATCGGCTGCGTGCACGGTTTCCGTGGATCGATAGTCCCCCGAAGGATGACATCTGCTATGCGACTCAGAATCGCCAAGAAGCGGTGCGGATGTTGAGCGACTTGGCGGATATCATTATCGTACTGGGTAGCCAAAACAGCAGTAACAGCCAGCGACTTTGCGAATTGGGACAAGAACAGGGGAAACAAGCTCACTTAATCGACGGTCCGGCCGATTTAGAGCCTGCTTGGTTTAGACACACGAGCCGCGTTCTGGTGACTTCGGGTTCCAGCGCTCCGGAATCAGTTGTACAGGAGACGGTTGATTGGTTAGTAAAGCGATTTGGAGCAACGGTTCGTCAAGAAACCGTGCGTGAAGAAGAAGTTTATTTTCCACTCCCTAAGTCACTACGGCAGCTCGCCAAGGCCGAAGGGGAAGGTGCCGCCTCGCTGTAGTCCCGCTGATCGTTTACAATCCCGCCACGCAGTTGCAGTTGATTTCTTCAGCAGTTGCAGTTGCTTTATTGGGTGGCATGACCTAGTCAGGCGTGCTGCGAGATGGAGTAACGGATGGTAGAGCAAGCGAATTCAACCCTGCCGAACTTCCCGACAGCTTGGCAGCACCGGCATTTATTGGATCTGGAAAGCCTCACCGCCAATGAGATTACGACAATACTCGACTGCGCCGAGCAATTGACGACTGCTTACGCGGTATCGCGAACCAAGTTGTCACTGCTGAACGGTTGTACGGTGGCTAATCTCTTTTTTGAAAACAGCACCCGCACCCGCAATAGTTTCTCGCTGGCTGCCAAACGTTTGGGAGCCGATACGATTGAGTTCACTTCCAGCAGTTCGTCAGTGTCGAAAGGTGAGACCTTCATCGATACGGCCAAGACAATTGAGGCAATGGGGGTCGACGCTGTGGTCGTACGCCATGCCACTCCAGGGACCGCCCACTTGCTCGCGCGGCATTTGAATTGTTCGGTGCTCAATGCGGGCGACGGTCCACATGAACACCCAACTCAAGGTTTGCTCGACATACTTACTATTCGCCAAAACCGCGGTTACATTGAAGGATTGACCGTAGCGCTCGTAGGTGATATCGCTCATAGCCGCACCGCCCGCTCCAACATCTGGGGGTTAAAAAAACTGGGCGCGCACGTTATCGTCTGCGGACCTGCCACGCTGGTCTCAAAGCAGTGGGAAGAGTTTGGAGTTGAAGTCGCCTACAATCTCGATGAAATCTTGCCGCGCTGCGATGTGCTTAATTTGCTCCGGATCCAATTCGAACGTCAAGCGACTCGACCGTTTCCCTCCGTGCACGAATACGCGTTGCTGTACGCCATGAACTCACAGCGGATGCTCAAGAGCAAGCCGGATATTTTGATCATGGCACCAGGCCCCATCAACCGCGGCGTCGAAGTCACTCCAGAAGTCGCCGACGGTCCGCATTCGGTGATCTTGCAACAAGTCAGCAATGGCATTTCGATTCGCATGGCCGCGCTGTGGCTTCTCATTGGCGATCGCGGGGGAAGCATCTGATGTCTACACTGCCAAGTTCTACCTGGTTGATTGAACATGGGCGTATCGTCGATCCGGCGCAAAATTTGGATCGCGTCGGTCGCTTGTTAATCGTTGACGGCAAAATCGCCAGCATCGATCCCGTTGATGGCGACGTTCCACCTCAGTGCGCTCGGGTCGATGCCTCAGGTTGGATCGTGGCCCCAGGCTTGGTGGATATTTCTACCGAATTGGGTGAACCAGGGCTGGAAGAGGACGAAACGATCGCCACCGGTACTCAAGCTGCCTTGGCGGGTGGATTCACGTCGCTGGCTTGCTCAGCCAACACCGATCCTCCCATTGATACCGGCACCGCCGTCGAGTTCGTGCGTCAGAAGGCAGTCAAGGCAGATCGCGCCCGCGTGTATGTCATCGGCTGTGTGAGCAAAGGACGCAAGGGCGAAGAGATGGCCGAGATCGGCTCACTGGTTGAGGCCGGCGCGATTGCCTTCAGCGACTCACCGCGTCCCATGGAAAACACAGCACTACTCCGCAAGGCACTTGAGTACTGCTTGATGTTCGATCGCCCCATTCTGGATCGACCGGAACTTTCTAGTCTCACGCGTGGTGGGGTTATGCATGAAGGGAGAACTCAGTTGGTGCTCGGGCTAGCGCCGATGCCCGCCGAAGCAGAAGATCTGGCTACCAATCGCGACCTGCGTTTGCTCGAAACCACTGGCGGCCGGATGCATCTGAACAGCATTTCGACGGCTGGGAGTGTCGAATTGATTCGTCGCAGCAAGAAACGCGGTACGCGCGTGACCGTTGGCGCGAGAATCATGAACTTGTGCTACACCGAACAATGCCTCCGCACGTTCGACTCCAACTACAAAGTGAACCCTCCACTGCGCTCACAGGCCGACGTCGACTTGTGCTTGGAGGCGGTGGCAGATGGCACGATCGATATCATCACCGCGGGGCATCAACCGAAATCGCTGGAAAAGAAAATGCAGGAACTCGACGCGGCACCCTTCGGAGTCACCTCGCTCGATACCTGTTTGGCCAAAGTCATTACCGAACTGGTTCACACCGGCCTAATTGATTGGAAACGAGCCATCGATTGTCTCTCGACTCGCCCCGCACGAATGCTGGGAATCGAAGCGGGTTCCCTGGAGGTTGGCAAACCAGCTGATGTGGTCGCCATCGATCCTGAGCTGCGGTGGATCGTCGAGCCACAGGCACTGCACTCGCGCAGCCGCAATACACCATTACTTGGACAACCGCTTCAAGGACGCGCGAGGATGGTTTGGGTCGGCGGCATTCGTAAGTACTTGCTGCCCGAATCGTAATTCTACTGCCTTTGAAACAAGCGTTGCATTTGCAATGCTAAAGAGCCGGCATCGAGCCGCACTGTTTTGCGGAAATCGGCCACGCGGGCACCGGCGGAATAGGTTCCAAAGCCACGCCGACTCTGCGAACTCAAGAGCTCTCCAAACTCGGTTGGCATCCGCTCCGAGAGGTAGAAAAGCATCGCCCACGACAGGGCATAGGCCAGCTCGGCGTCTTGTGTAAATAGTTGGTCCGACTCAATCAGACCGTGCAACTGTCGCTCCAATCCTGCGGGGTCACGCAACAGCGGCTGTATGGCTACTACTTTACTGTGCAGCATGCGACTTTCAATCGTGCTGCGATTGGTGCGCAGATCGTACACCGCAGGCTGTTCGAACACGGTTGCCAGACCTTCGACCAACCAGCGTGGATTCTCGAAGAGGCGCTCGTGAATGCCGGTATTGTACGCCAACTGATGAACCGCCTCATGCACGATGGTGGCCTCGGTTTCAGCCCGGTTGGCTCCAAACGAACGATCCTGATCATACAGGACACATCGATTTGACTTGGGGTAGTAGCAACCCACCACGTTGGGCGGCGCGGCTTGGCCCTCTCTGGTGCAGTAAGCTGTAAACGCCCCTCGGTCGGGAAAGACAATGGCAATCATGGGGAAATCTGCCGCGTGGATTGGCCAACCGCGGATTTCAAAGTACCGCTGGTAGCCCGACAATAGCGACTGAAAACGATCGCGCCAGCGGGCTGCATGTCCACTTGGGGCTGCGATGACATATTGACCCTGAATCAAGATCTCAAAGCTATTTCCAAGCTCCTGTTGCAGTCGATGGCGCGCTTCAATAGGGGTATGCGGTAAAAAAGGCTCCTTCAGCACCCCATGCGAGCTAATTTCCTCATGCCGCAAGTAATTCATTTTTCCGGAGTTCTCGAGTAGCACCGCTTCAACAGGCGACCAGTGAATGGGCATTCCAAATAGTTGCTGACCGTTGTTTAAACCCACTTTCAGGACGGGTGGCGCCCCGACCTGAGCCAAAAGCCCTCTTGAAAAACCCGCCAACAGAACGGCATACACGCCTAAGTGGCACAAAGTAATTCGCAGTGATGTTGGCATAAATTAGAGCGGCCTATTCGGGGTTGAAATCGCAATCCGTCATTTAGTGCGGGTCGCGCGACGACGTACCTGCTCCTTTAGGGGCAGGTTCCACGCCAAGCCTAGTACGTGGCAACGCTAGCCACCACCTGCTCCGGCGCGTTACCATGGTTGTCGTAGCCGTTTCAGTCCGATCACTCCAGCTGTGGCGATTATCCTAGCTGTGGCAACCTTGAATAAAGTGATGCTTATGAACGCCCCCCGCATGACGACTTGGTTTCGCACCCTGATCGGTGGTACGGATTGTTACCTGCCCCACCTCAAGCTGCTTGCCCTGAATTCACTTGTCCTGAATCTGCTTGCCCTGCTCGTTTCGCCGACATTTGGTCAAGATGAGGCAGTAAGCCAGCCTGTTCGCGCGGAGGCCAACCAGTCGAGCGTGACCGTGGACGGCGTACG
>JBBQRC010000208.1:0-7941 GCA_038215215.1 Pirellulales bacterium | reverse complement strand
CAATTTCACTTCATGAGTACGCCGTAGAGCACACGTGCTCAGTAAACTGAGCGTGTTGAAACGTCGCAGGCGAACCTGAGAACAAGTTCTACCAAGAGAATCGCGGGATAAATTTGACTCGGTCATGTTTTCGTACAGGCGTCGTGCCAGGGCTATTTCTTGTTCCGAGACCTGGCCGTCTTCGATCATGATCAACGCCACAATGGTCAGTAGATCTTCTTCGAAACTGGGTGCCTCAGTACGAGCCTCGGTAGGACCAAGAGGCGGGTCCGTGGGAAGGATTTGAGTGGTTAATACGGCAGGCTCGAAAGCGCTTTTGCAGCGTGCACATTGCACATAAGACTCGACCCCCCCAATCGGAATGACCGGGATGAAATAGAGCGTCAGAAATGGCCGCGACGTTTTGAAGCGAAAGGCTTCTTTGGATGTGCACTTGGGGCAATTAAAAAGACCCTTGCTCTGAGTGCTCGACCAATTCATCGTGCCGATCAAGATCATGATTCCATTTCGCAAGACGTTCAAGAGGTTTCGCGGGAGTTCAGGTCGCTCCTAAAGCAACACATTATAGCATTTCGCAAAATGAGCTCTCGATTGTCCTCAGTTTCTTTTAGTCCATCGACTGGCGCTCCAAGCGGAACCTTGATTTTCCAAAAGTCTCTGTGGACTTGACGTGCTCTGGATGTTAACTGACCTGAGAAGCACTGCCAACAAAAACGGCAGCCCACCATGTCTCGCTAAAGATGGACAGAAATCTTTTGCGGGAGATCAAATTGCGACAGTTTGCGTACTTTTGATGCATTTCCGCAACGATTGTTGTGGCTTTCTCAGAATGTTTCGCCGTCATAAGACGAACAATCGCAATGCTTTAGTGTTTTGCATGAGTTGGATTTATAGCAGCGGCATGCAGATTGCAGTGAACTTTTGACAGCAATCGCAGTCCAATAAGTAAAGGCTTGCAAGAGAGCGGTCGCATTATCTGGACTTGGCGGTATAGTTCAGGGGTACTCTTTGGGGAAACAGCTTGCGGGAATCAAACCTGCAACGTGCAGTAGGGGCGGCATCATGACAAACTCAGAGCAAAATGAACCTGTCGGCACAACCTCCTTCGAAGGTGGCAAAGCCAATTGGGGTTGGTTGCAAGGACGTGTCGGAACTGTACAAACGACAACCCTACACGAGTGGCTGTCGGAGCAGTTAGTGGGATTGGAAGATGCGTATGCTGCCTACGTCACGCCCGAAAGCCTCAAACTGAGTTTGCGTAGCGAGTTGCGGCAAGGTCGTCAGTAGGCGTCAAGGCGCCAGACGATATTCGTCGCGTGATCTTGACACGTGAGTCGCTCGGTACCTATTGTCCCGAGCCATGATGACTCGACTCCTCTACATTCTCAAATG
The DNA here is from genome assembly GCA_038215215.1 of Pirellulales bacterium. Lineage (GTDB taxonomy): Bacteria > Planctomycetota > Planctomycetia > Pirellulales > Pirellulaceae > Aureliella. The sequence goes on along the minus strand of JBBQRC010000208.1, from coordinate 6,549 downwards.
CTCGTTCGCCTGTTTGCTGGCTTGTTCCGGTGTAGGGGTCACGTTTGGCCAATCCGCCGAATCTGCGACCAGCTTGGTGGCCGGCGTTACGCAGCGGTGTGTGCTGCTGAAAAAGACCGACCGCATCATGACTGGTAACGTGCGGGCGGTCGGGAAATACCTTGAAATCGAAATCGCGGACCAATCGCGAGTTTCAATTCCGCAGGATCAAATCGCCTACATCGGCGAGAACCTCGAGGCGGTTTACGAATTCAAGAAACGCAGCGTGTCGCGTTGGGCGGTCGGGGACCACTTCCAGTTAACCCGCTGGTGTATTCAAAATGGTCTGCTCGATCACGCCGTGGAACACTATTTAGAAGTAAACCGACAAGCCGCCCAAAACGACTCAGTGAAGCGATTGGGCGCCGAGTTGGAGCAAAAAATTCTTGCGGACGAGAGCTTTCGACAATATGTAGGACTGGCCCCGCTTCACGCGGCGTCAGCGCCGGCCCCCAGCACGACATCCAAAGCCGCAGAGCAGGCTGCGGTGACTACAGCCAGTTTCGCAGGATTTGACGGCAATCAAGCCGAAATTAGCTTGCGTTTTACCGATCGCATACAGCCGATTCTCATTAATCGCTGTTCGCAAGCCGCTTGCCACGGAGTCAACGCCAGCACTGGCTGGCGTATTGTGGAACCGATTGGCAAATCGTACGCGCGGATTTCTGCCGAGAATTTGCGACAGGTACTGCTGCAGCTCGAACAGGACCAAAATAATGTTCCTAAGTTGATCCGATTCGCGACCCAGCCGCACGGCCTGCAACGCGAGTCAGGTATAAATGCTGTGGAAGTCGGATTGCTCGACGAGCTGAAGCGATGGATACGATTTGTGGAGAACCCCGTCACCTACGCGGTGGCCTCGCAAAACACCCTCGCATCAGAAGTTGCTGGGGCCAGCCTGGCGGGCGCGGTTCAGCCACTGCAACCCAACGCGCTTAATGTCCTGACACCGGTGGCGCCAGGAGCAAGCCAATTGCGTTCGGTTCCGAGAGCCGCAGTTGGCAGCGACTTTCCTACAGGGGAAACGCGTCCTTCCATGAGTGAGATTGACGCGCTCGAGGCTCAGCTCGACCGAATTTTGACCAATCAGGCGGCGGGTGGCGCATCAGCGGACCCGTTTGATCCAGCCGAATTCAACCGCCAAACCGGCCAGGCTAAACAACCTTGACGGATGTCTAGCCTTCTTAGCCCTGGTCGAGTTGTGACCTAAGAGGAAAGCGGCTTGGTCGCCTAGCAGCAATTCCTGCGTCTTGTAAAATCTCACCCTTTGCCAGCCACGCAGCGAGTTACCTCGGAAGTCAACTCTTCGCCGGCATTGCGCACGTCCTTTCGAACTCGCGGGGACACGTTCTTCCGGAGCGTGCCAGCCGTGGCATCCGTCACTTTCAAGGAGTTGTCCTTTGCTTCGCACACACACTTGCGGCGAGCTTCGAAGCGAGCATATCGGTCAGCGCGTCACGCTGTGCGGTTGGATCGATACATCGCGCGATCATGGCGGCACCATCTTCATCGACTTGCGGGATCGCTACGGCAAGACCCAATGCGTGGTGAACGCTGATAGTGGCGAAACCGCTTTGGAGGTGGCGAAAAAACTTCGTGGAGAGGATGTGGTCTTATTTGCTGGCATCGTCAGTCACCGTTTGGAAGGAAAAACCAACGCCAAGTTAGTCACCGGCGAGATCGAGATTCGGGCCGATGAAGTGCGTTTGCTGAACCGCTGTCAGACTCCGCCGTTTTTTCCCAATCAAGATGAGCTGCCCGGTGAAGATTTGCGGCTGAAGTATCGCTACATCGACTTGCGCCGCGAAGCCATGCAACGGACTTTGTTTTTGCGAAGCCAAATCATCAAGTCGATGCGGGATTATTTTGCCGAGCACAATTTTATCGATGTGGAAACACCCATTCTCGGACGTAGTACGCCGGAAGGAGCACGAGATTATTTGGTCCCCAGCCGAGTGCATTGGGGCCATTTCTTCGCGCTGCCTCAATCGCCACAACTTTACAAACAAATCCTGATGGTGGCGGGCTACGATCGTTACATCCAAGTCGCGCGATGCTTTCGCGATGAAGACTTGAGAGCGGACCGGCAGCCGGAGTTCACGCAACTGGACGTGGAGATGTCGTTTATCAATGCGGAAGACATTATCCAAATGATCGACGGCTTGATGGCCGGTTTGGCCAAAGAATTCCTGGGAATCACCCTCTCGACTCCCCTCCCACGCATGACCTACGACGAAGCCATGCGACGTTTTGGTAGCGACGCCCCCGACTTGCGGTATGGCATGGAGATTTGCGACTGCAGCGAACTCGCCAAACAATCGGAGTTTCGAGTCTTCCGTGGTGCAGTGGACGCGGGCGGATTTGTACGCGGTATCAAAATTGAAAAACGTGCCGAGGAGTTTTCACGTAAACGCATCGACGAACTGACCGATTTCGTGAAGCATGATTTTGGAGCCAAGGGGCTCGCGTGGTTCCGCGTGGAAGCTGATGGCACGATGTGGTCGCCAATCAGTAAGAATGTCGAGCCGCAGATCGTGGCAGCTCTCAAGTCGCAGTTTGCCGCGGAGCCCGGGGATTTGATCCTGCTGCTGGCGGATTCTTGGGAAGTCACCTGCAAAGGGCTCAACGGTTTGCGTCGCCGCTTGGCTGCCGAATTGAAGCTCTTCGATCCCGGTCAGATGCATTTTTCGTGGGTCGTCGAATTCCCCATGTTCGATCATGATCCAGAAGAAAATCGCTGGGTTGCCATGCACCATCCATTCACTGCCCCACGCCCGCACGATCTCGCCAAGCTCAAAACCCATCCGGCGGACTGTCGCGCACAAGCGTACGACTTGATTATTAACGGTTACGAAGCGGGGGGTGGGACGATCCGAATCCATGACCCTGAAACGCAGCAAGTCGTCTTCGATTTGCTGGGTATCTCTCCCGAAATGGCAGTGAATCGTTTCGGATTCTTGCTCGACGCATTGCGCTACGGCGCGCCGCCCCACGGTGGGATTGCTTTAGGGATCGACCGCGTCGTCATGCTGTTTGGTGGTTTGGACAATATTCGCGATTGCATCGCCTTTCCAAAAACTCAACGGGCCATGGACTTGATGACGGCAGCCCCAGGCGAGGTGGAAAGCAAGCAATTACGAGAACTGCACATTCAAGTGGAGACGCCGCCCGCAAAAGGGAAATAGCTCTCGACTTGCTGGCCCTAATTTGCGAATATCCGTGCGGATTTCAGCCAAGTGTTGCCCTTTGGCTGCCGTCCGTAGCTGCAACATTCAGCCGCTGTCCGCTGTTTGCCCGCCACAAGAGTTGGATGTGCACACGTTCGCTTGGAGGCAAAGTACGAGATGAATGATCATGGAGGGATTAGCGTGCATGCTCGCTGGTTATTCTGTTGCCTAATGCTTTGCATCTGTTCGGCCTCCCAAGTTGAGGCTCAAGAATCGACTTCCTGGTTGCCCTTTGGAGCGCTCGAGAAGTCAGAAACTCGCTCCAGTTCGTACTCCAGCGGAACCAAGCCGGATTCGAAGCCGTCTAGTTTATGGTTTAAGTGGCCATCTGGGTCATCCGAAGCCAAGCCCAAGTCGTCTATGTCTGCGGCCGCTAGTCGGGCGGGCAGGAAGTCGAAGAAATGGTTGGACAATACCGTCGACTTCATGAACCCTTTTGGTGACGAGGAGCATGCCCAGGCACACGGCTATCAACCGAACTTCTTGCGCGAGAGAAACAAGGCCAAGAAAGCAAAATCGTCTGGCATGTTTGATTGGACGAGGAAGGAAGAGGATCCGGGCCCTGCAAGCGTCAATGAATGGGGCGAACAGCCTAGGCCTGAATGGCACTGGTTTAAGACGTAAGTCATTTAGGCGGCTCGCTTTCGGGCTTGCGCGCGTGACTCGTTGAGTAACTTGTACGGCTTCGGCCTGCGTTTGCATACCTGGCCGATGCAACTTCTAATACGCTGACCAAGCCTCCTTCTTTGCAGCCGTGTTTCCACCCAGACCACGTGCCGCCTGCGGGACTCCCAATCGTCCTGCTTCCTCTACGCCCTCAACCACGCCACCACATTTTGCCGAGGCCGACGTTCAGTGCGTACTGACTCGACCAGAGCCCAATATGCTCGCCGCTTCCCTTCGAAAGTTCTAAAGTTGGACAATATTCGCGATTGCATCGCGTTTCCAAAAACTCAACGGGCCATGGATTTGATGACGGCAGCACCCGGCGAGTTGGAAAGCAAGCAATTGCGAGAACTGCACATTCAAGTGGAGACGCCGCCCGCAAAAGGGAAATAGCTCTCGACTTGCCGGCCTAAATTTGCGAATATCCGTGCGGATTTCAGCCAGTTGTTGCCCCTTGGCTGCCGTCCGCAGCTGCAACATTCAGCCGCTGTCCGCTGTTTGCCCGCCGCAGGAGTTGGATGTGCATACGTTCGCTTGGAGGCGAAGTACGAGATGAATGATCATGGAGGGATTATCGTGAATGCTCGCTCGTTATTCTGTTGCCTGGTGCTCTGCGTCTGTTCGGCCTCCCAAGTTGAGGCTCAAGAATCGACATCCTGGTGGCCCTTTGGAGCCAGCGAGAAGTCAGAAACTCGCTCCAGTTCGTACTTCAGCGGGACCAAGTCGAGTTCGAAGACGTCCAGTTCATGGTTTAAGTGGCCATCCTGGTCATCCAAACCCAAGCCCAAGTCGTCTATGTCTGCGGCCGCTAGTCGGGCGGGCAGGACGTCGAAGAAATGGTTGGACAATACCGTCGACTTCATGAACCCTTTTAATGACGAGGAGCCTGCACAGGCACACGGCTATCAATCGAATTCCTGGAGCGAGAGAAACAAGCCCAAAGAAGAAAAATCGTCCGGCATGTTTGGTTGGCTGTGGCAGGAAGAGGAACCAAAGATTGAAAGCGTGAATGACTTTTTGCGGCAGCCACCGCCTCAGTTTTAATCCTAACGCGCCGCAGGCACGATCGTCGTCCTTTCGGAAACCGTAACCCAATTGGGCTGTCCATCTGAGGCGACCCTCGCAGAAATTTCAATGGGCCCTGGGACGAGCCCCACGGCGGTGATGATGTAAGTGATGCTTTCTTCAGGTCGCATGAACTGAATCAGCGGCTGCAGCTCGTACACATCGTTATCGCGTTGAAAGGTAATGGCATCTCCGGACAGGGAGGTAATCTTGCCGAGGGCCATTCCCTGCGGAATTCTTAGCTGGATGCGGACATTCCGATCACCCAAGTTTTGGCGATTAGAGATCGCCAACGAGTAACGGATTTCTTGATTGACGGCTCGTGGATCGTTGTAGTCGCTAAGCTGCAGTTTCAACTCGCCGGCGCGTGGCTGTGCGGGAGCACTTGGACTTGCACCGGACGATGGTGGTAGGACGTTGGCTGCTGTGATACGAATCAGTGTTTGAAATTGATCTTGAACATTCTCCGCACTCACCGCCTGCGCCGAAATGGAGGCTTGCGCAACAGGCGAAAGAGCTTCGAATTCGACCAGCATTTGAATGATTGAATCGCCAGTCGTGCCACGCATCAAGTCCTGTGGGGTCCAAACCAGTTGACCGCCATCTTGGCGAACCCGGCTAATATTGGCGCTGTCGACGCTGAGAGCACGCAAGGCGGGATCATTGGCAATCGCCACCCGTAGCCCCGTAAGAGTGGTCTCGCCGGTGTTTTTAATAGTTACCAGCGCGTTGGCGCGTCGACCGACGGCGAGGCTTTCAGGAAATTCAATACTGACATCAATTCCCGGTTGTTTCGGTTTAGGCAGCACGCCGCGCACAAATGCGGTTGGCGTTTCGGCTAAGAGGGCATTGCCCGTCATGACTCGGAGCTTCGTGCCAAATTGCCCTTCCTGTTGAACTTTAAAGGCGACGCCCAAGCGGGTAGTTTGCCCCGGTTGCAGCATGGCAATGGTCTTGTCGACTTTGTTGTTCGATGTTTCAAACTCGGGCATGCCCGGGTCGGACTCGATCGACAGTGTCAGATCAGTAAGAGTTTGACGTCCGGTGTTGGTGACATCAATTTCAAAATTGATCGCGCTGCCGACTTCGGCTTGCGCAACACCGCCGACCGGTTCAAAGCGCACGGTCACGGATGGCAAAATAATTCGCGTTGAGATGGCTTTTTCCGCATCCAAGTTCGGTTGCCCCTCAGCCCGAGCGCGGACGACAAAATCCCCTGGCTGCTGTGCCTCGAGGATAATTGTGACGTCCAATTGTCGTTGCGCGGCCAAGACCCCTTGTTCCCAAGTCAGTATGTCACCCACTTGACCGGTGGGTTGCAACGAGGTCCCCATGAGCCTCATGCCTGCCGGGATTTGAAACAGCAGGCGTACGTTTTCTGCATCGATATCGCCAGGGTTTGCCAGGCTGATTGCGTAACTGAGTTTCTCGCCAACGCTGCCGTTCTCAGGTCCAGCGAATTGTAAATTCATAGCAGGTGAACTGAAGGTAACAACGGTCTGTCCGCGTCCGAGCAGGAGTTCTGGCAAGTTGTCTGACGGCTCAGCGGGAC
>JBBQRC010000207.1:0-7988 GCA_038215215.1 Pirellulales bacterium | reverse complement strand
AGGTTGCGGCCACGCGGGTGACTGCGGCTGCAGCCCCGCCCAGACGGCTCTAGTCTGCAAACGCGTGTGGGTTCCCAGCGTGGTTGAAGAGCAAGTTCCCGTCACGACTTACACAACGCAGCGTGTAGAGCAACCGTACACGTACAGCGTCACGAAGTGCCGTACAGAAACTCAAACGCGGCCAGTCACAGTGACCAAATACCGAACGGAAGCACAAGTGCGGTCGGCAACCGTCCAGAAATGCCGGGCGGAAACGCGGACGCGGACCGTCGCCATGACTAAGCTGCGTCAGGAATCGCAAATTCGTCAAGTCGCGATGCAAAAGTGCCGACAGGAAACGCGCGTTCGTCAAGAGCAGCGAGTCAGCTACGCCACGGAACAACGCATGCGCACGATTCAGGTCTGCAAGCTGTCGCCAGAGACGCGCACGCGCACTGTTCCTGTCACAACCATGACGACTGAAACGCGTGAGCGTCAGGTCACAGTGATGGTTCCGACGGCCAATACGCGCGAGTACACCGTAACCGAGTACGACCAAGTTACTGAACAACAAGGATACAACGTGACGGTGGTTGACCAAGTTCCGGAGACGCGAACGGTAAACTACACCGTCTGTGTTCCTGTGACGACGCAAAAAGAAGTTCAAATGCAAAAGTGTGTCATGGTACCGCAGACAGGCACCGTTCCGGTCAGCCATGGCTGTGGCGGCGCCGTCAACGCCTGTGGCGGCAATTGCGGTGCGTCAGTTACCGTTGGTTGCGGTTGCCGCTAATTGCGACCGGACCAAAATGTTTGATTACGATCCCCAGGCCGGCATCTCAAGATGTCGGCCTGTATCGTTTTTGCAATCAAGCTAAATAGTCGGCACTGCCGTCCTGCGCGCAACAGAGTCCACGTTCCCTACAACTGGTAGAACCATCAATCTTTGGCACTCGATCGATTTGCATGCATTGGTAACCGATAACTCACTTTACCCAGTGTTGTACGCGTTAACACTCGCTTGATGTGCCTATCGAACTCAGCCGCTCCAAGGCCTCCATTGCCTGGTTGGGATCGATTGCGGGCTGTGTTGCGCGTTTACCGATCGCTGGCAAGTTCGGCGTTCGGCAAGCGACCAAGTTGTTAGTGCTGGGCTTGATCACGACCAAGACGACTCCCAATCCACAAGTGCGAATTGATTCATGTCCAACCATAATGAACTTTCCGACGACCTTGATTCCGTGTCAAACGAAGAGCTAATTGTCAGCTCGCGACGAGGGCGGGCGGTGAAGGACAGATCTCAGCCCCAATCGCCACTGGAGACGTATCTTCGCGAGATTAATGAAACGGCGTTGCTGACCGCCCAGGACGAGCGTGATTTGGCGAAACTGATTGGCGAAGGGGACGTGCGGGCTCGTGATCGCATGGTGCGAGCTAACCTTCGCCTGGTAGTCAATATTGCTCGAGGCTACGTCGGCAAAGGGCTCGGCTTGCAGGATTTGATCGAAGAAGGAAACCTGGGCTTGTTGCGTGCCGTGGAAGGCTTTGATCCCGGTATGGGCACGCGTTTTAGCACCTATGCGAGTTACTGGATCAAGCAGTCGATCAAGCGGGCGTTGATCAATTCGGCGAAGACCATTCGCATCCCCGCCTACATGGTTGAACTACTCAGCAAGTGGCGGCGCGCCTCGGCCCGTCTGACCGAAGAACTCGGGCGGACCCCGACTCAAGAGGAAGTTGGACGCGTCCTGGGAATCGCGCGGAAGAAACTTCCCATCATCAAAAAGGCGATTCAGGTTTACAACAGCACGCCGCAAAGCGACCAAACCGATTCGGGCTGGTCACTTGGCGAAATGGTGATGGACGAGCGATTGAAAGCTCCGGATGAAGAGCTGCTGGACCATGATGTTCTAAGCACAGTGCTCGAATTACTCGATACGCTAGACACACGCGAAGCGACGGTCCTGAAACTCCGCTTTGGACTTGGTGAAGGTCAATCGCACACACTGAAGGAAATAGGGACCGAACTGGGACTGACCCGCGAACGTGTGCGGCAAATCGAAACCGAAGCCCTGGCTAAGCTCGCTTATGGGCTGCGCGACCCCAAAGAGCGCGCCGGTTTGGCTTAGCCCTTCGTCGAGATTAGATTTTGGCGGGCTACGTTTGCGTTGTAGACAAAATCAGGGAAGTCCAAGTCCCGTTGGACGAATATCGCAAAGCCTAAACCTTCGAGCCCGGTTGAGTTCGCCCCTACTGATAGTGCGCGTATTTGGGCGCCGGCTGGGTAAAAAACTATCTCAATAATCTCCTCGGCCGAGGCAAAATCGTCTTCCGATGATCGGTCAATCCTGAGAGAATACAGGCACGCGTGACTGGCAGTGCCGAGCTTCGCCAGACGGGCGTTAATGCGCTGCGGTTAAGCTAGCGATTGGGGCAGAGAACCCGCCGTGGACCGCTCCGCCCCCCGTTGCAACGCGCCGACTGGTGTCCACAGCACTTCGATGCGGTTCGAATCAGAAATATTGTCGATCAGATACACTACGTGACACGGTATTTCAGAAAACTGATAAGGATTCCCCCTTCCGATGCACAACCCCCTACCGCCGGCCGTCATTCCACTTCGTCTCAACAAGACTTACGCCATTACGATCGCACTGGTGCATATCGTCGCTCTGCTGGCATTTGTCCCTTACTTTTTTAGTTGGACGGGAGTGGTTTTTCTCATCGTGGGTATCCACGTTTTTGGTCAGGGGATCACGATCGGCTATCATCGCCTGCTAACCCATCGAAGTTTCAAGACACCGAAGTGGCTCGAGCATATCATCGCGATCGTCGGTATTTGTTGCATGGAGGACACCCCGGCTCGCTGGGTTTCGGTGCACCGCATGCACCATGTCCACTCGGATGAAATTCCGGACCCGCACAGCCCCCGCGTCACCTTTTTCTGGTCGCACATGGGCTGGCTAATGTTTCTCAACCGCCAAACCTACAGCGTGGCTGGGCTGGAGAAGTTTGCCAAAGATTTGCTGCGCGATCCGTTTTATATGCGATTGGAAACCAATCCGTTTTATCAGTTTTATTTCATTCTCGGGCAAGTGCCGCTTTATTTCGCCATAGGGTTCCTAGTCAGTTTGGCCATGGGTGGCGATGCCGCCGCGGCGACGCAATTGGGAGCCAGTCTGGTGGTTTGGGGAGCCATTCTGCGCATCGTTTGTGTGTGGCACATCACCTGGTCGGTCAACTCGCTCAGTCACATGTTTGGTTATCGCAATTACCAAACGGGTGAAGAGAGCCGCAATAATTGGCTGGTGGCTATCTTGAGCGTTGGTGAAGGCTGGCACAACAACCATCATGAAGATCCTTCCGCAGCGAGCGTGCAACATCGCTGGTGGGAAGTGGATATCAGTTACTACGAAATCAAGCTGCTGGAATTCTTTGGCTTGGCGTCCGACGTGGTAGCGCCACGCTTCAAGCGTCACAAGGACAAACCTGCGGAGTCGATTCCGTCCGACGCGGCGGCTTAACGTCGCCCCGTCTTATCTTGCTCCGCTACTGAAGTTTCTGCCACGTGATCGGTTGATGACGATCGAGACGCTGCTCAGAGGGTGGGAGCGGATATTTGAGCCCGCTGGCGCAGTTGAAGAGCACCACGTTATCCGTGGGCGATAATTGGTTCGAGCTGATGGCCAGTTTGTAGGCAGCCAAGGTAGCTGCGCCCTCGGGACATAGCAACAGCCCCTCGCTCCGCGCCACTTCATCGCGGGCAGCGATGATCTCGCTATCCTCCACTGCCACGGCATAGCCACCGCTAGCGCGAACAGCGCGTAAAATCAGAAAATCTCCGACTGCCACGGGGACACGAATACCGGCTGCGACAGTATGTGCCTGCTCCCAAACTGCTGCATGCTCTCGACCCTCCACAAAGGCACGTACAATCGGCGCACAGCCAGCTGCTTGGACGGCAATCATTCTGGGTAACTTGGCTCCGATCCAACCCAGCGTTTGCAATTCTTGAAAGGCTTTCCACATGCCGATCAAGCCTGTGCCACCCCCCGTGGGATAGAAAATTGCGTCGGGCAAACTCCAGCCGAGTTGTTCGGCCAACTCCAAGCCCATCGTTTTCTTGCCTTCAATGCGGTACGGTTCCTTGAGCGTCGACATATCAAACCAACCCATGGCCGTTTTGCCTTCCGCCACGATTTTTCCGCATTCTTTGATTCGTCCGTTCACGCGCCTGACATGCGCACCTTGCAGACCAATTTCGCGTACGTTTACTTCGGGTGTATCGTCCGGGCAGAAAACAAACGACTCAATACCGGCTCGCGTTGCGTAGGCAGCCAGTGCCGCGCCGGCATTCCCATTGGTGGGCATCGCGACCTTGCTCACCCCCAGCTCTTTAGCCATCGAAACCGCGACCGTTATACCGCGAGCCTTGAAGGAACCAGTTGGTAAGCGTCCTTCGTCTTTGACTAGCACTTTACCCGATCCGGCGGCCAACTTGCCCAAGGGGATCAACGGGGTGATCACTTCACCTAAGCTAACGATGTTGCCGGTGCGACGTACCGGCAGCAGTTCTCGATATCGCCATAGATCGTAAGGACGCTCGAGCAAATCACGTGGCGCGACCGTTTGTCGAATTTGATCCAAGGCATAGTGGACCAATAGCGGCCGTCCGGCTTTTGACAAATTGTGCAACTGATCCGCCTGATAATGCTCGCCGGTCAACCCGCATTCCAGATGGGTCACAAAGGTGGGATACTCGCGAAGCGTCATCATGGAGTCCAAATTGATGTACCTGAGTCCGAAACGTGCTAAAGTGATTGACTAATATAGCAACTTGGGTGCTGTGAATCCGGAAGTCAGCTCGCCCCATGATGGTTAATGAACAGTCGCCCCAATCACCGACGCGCCCGTTTTGGGTCGCGTACGAAAAGCAAATGGCGGCGGAAGGAGTTCCCAACTGGATCAGCGCCATTTCCAGGTAGGTGCTCGTTGCACCAACTTCCAGCGTCATTGCGATAATCTGTTGCACCTGCACAAGCCACGTCCAATAATCTTTGGACGCGAAATAGTTGACATGGGTAGATGATGGCGGTAACAATTTCGCCATCTCGAGCCTCACTTATCATTCCGTAATGATCGGCCCACAAGACGATGACATCGCAACCCGAATCGACCAATCCCTACGCGGTTACATCCCAGTTTCAACCAATGACCGCTCCGACGAGCCCTGACTTTCAGAATGCCATTTACCAAGATGGTCGTGTACTGATCTTGCACCGGCTGGCGGTATTGCCCGATCGATGTGTGAAATCCAACGAGCCAACGCAAGAGCGACTCAAACGCTCGCTGTATTGGCACCACCCGCTGATTTATTTGGTGCTACTGATCAACATCATTATTTATGCCATCGTTGCTACCGTCGTCCGCAAAACGGCCATCGTCTACATTCCGCTCGCCAAGAAATACAAGCGCGCTCGGCTCCGCAATATGCTCATCGCTTGGTCACTGGTCTTGGCTGGGTTCGTATGTCTGGTACTAGGTGCAGCCTTTTCTTCGCCTCAGAACCAGTACATGGTTTTTTTATTCGCACTTTGCCCGATCTTGATTCTTACCGGCGCGCTGTGGGGACTATTTGGATGCCGCGTGGTCTATGCCAAAAAGATCGACGACCACTTCATTTGGTTGGCTGGCGTCAGCAGTGAGTTTCGCGAACAATTTCCGAACTGGCCCTATGCCTAAGTCAACGTACGTCGTGAAACTTATTTTAGCGGAATTGCGCAAGCAATCCGGTGAATTGATTCGAGACATACACCGGACGGTTCGCGCCGTTCCGCTAAAACGCTTGTACGGCTTCGCAACGAAGGGTTCACGGCGTAGTAAGTTAATGACATGCCGCATCAACTGGGTGAATAGATAACCCCCATCTCCGGTGTTTCGACCAGGGTCTCATTTGCACCTAGCGACTTGACACCACCAATCACCATGCCGGAGGTTAGCAAGGTCCGTTCAATTGGGTAGCTCGTTTTTCCGCTGGCAATCATTTGTTCAGTCTGATAAACGAGCGGATTGAAGAAATCTGCGGTCGTGGCGCTATGGCCGGGCATGGGAAGGTACATTTGGCAACCGACGATTTCGCCCGTATCTGCCCTCATGCCGGCGTAGTTGAAATCGCGAATTGCCGTCAAGAAAATTGACGTACGAAAACCATCTCGGTGTTCGATGAAATATCCCAGCGTGTCCGGGAGCGCCAGTTTCGCCCACTCGTAGCTAACACGATCAGTCGGATATCCCGTTTCAACGGGTAAATTGTGACTGCGACATAGCGCCGAGAGGAACAGATCACGAGTGACGGAACGATCGTCAAGATCCAGTATCGCCCACAAGTTAGCACCGCGGACCGCATGCACCGAACTGATGCCCACTTCGCCGTTTCGTCGACGCTCCGAGATGCATTGCGCAGTTTCGAGCGCGTGGAAATCATAACTATCCACACCACCGTAGGCTACGCAGACACTCTCTTTCAGTGGCGTACCGAGCGGCAATTCGAACTCGGGCAAGCGCCATGTTACCGGCAGCGACGAACCTGCGTAAAAGGGGAACTTAAGACGCTTGGAATCGGCCACCATCTCCGTGCATTCGTGCCATTCGGTGGACAAATGCTTGTCATTAAAGACCGGCACCGAGCGCCCACTATCTTCAAATACGCGGACAATTTTCTTAAACCACTCGTAGCGTGGATAACGTGTCTGCCCAAGTTCATTCTTGGGGTAATTGCCATGTTCCCCAATAATAACAACTCCATCTACCGCCAGTTTTGAGCCACCGAGTGTCAAAGCTTCTTCGACGGTAGAAAATTGCTTGAGCCTGTATTTTTCAATCCGCTGCTTGCCAATGTCCTTTTCGTTAAATTGGTCGATGTAGACTCCTGCCAATTCTGTCAGAGGCTCGCGCCATCTTCCGCCCAGCGAGTAGCCTATTGCAAAACGGTCGAGGAAGTGCTGCGAGTGAGAATGCTGAAAGACATCCGTGCCTAAAAAGGCGATGCGTTGTTTTGTCTGCGCCCCGCGCACGCTAGTAGCAAGCAGAGAGTGAGTCATCGCTGTTGCCAGCGCGCTAGTGCCTAGTGACTTTGCAAAACTTCGACGACTCAGCATTGAATCAACCTTCCCATGAATGACCATCCCAGCGAAGCATGCGTTGCACCATTTCTTGAACGTCTTGCGCAAATGCAGTAAACAACACCTCGCCTTTTTCAGCGGACGCCAGATGGGGCGAACCGATATGTCCCGGAACAGTTCGTTCCTTGGTAATCCAGCCGCGTGAGGCTGGTCGAAATGCGTTGCCAAAATCGACTACCGGCGCCCGTTGAAAATCACCCACTAGATGCGGTGCGAGTCGCAGGATCATCGACGTTTCCCATTCACAGGCGTGCCCCATCTCGCGCTGCTCAAGCTCCGGTGCATCCTGCCACGGCTCGCTCCCCAGCGACCAATAGGTGGTAAAGAGCAGCAGCAGGTCGCGCCGCTGACGATACTTTTGACGTACTTCGAAGATAGCTTGCTTGCCGGGCACATCGTTGCCGCCATGTCCATTGAGTAGCAGCAAGCGTTTGAACCCGTGACTGATGAGATTATCCATCAGACCCACCAACGTATCCAAGTAGACGCGTGGCGGGGCGGAAATCGTGCCGGCAAAATCAAGATGATGATCTGAATTTCCCAACCACGTTAACGGCAGGACCAGAATTTGCTCCCGCATCGCCGTTTCGACGCGACGAACAATCTCGCCGCAAAGCAGGCTGTCGGTGAATAACGGCAAATGATGACCATGCTGCTCCAAGGCTGCTATGGGAATGATAACAGGGGTATCCTTGGGCAGCTTGCTGACTGCTGGCCACGCCATTTCACTTAACAGCATCGACTTCGATTCCTAACTATTGTGTTCCCAAAGAACCGAACGACTAGACGCGGTTGATCTCATAACCTTGTCGTTGCTCGCGGGCAAAG
>JBBQRC010000206.1:0-8019 GCA_038215215.1 Pirellulales bacterium | reverse complement strand
CCAGACAGGCGGCCTTGCTGTCTTCGATCACCAAGTACTCGTAGTCGGTTTTGCTCTCAATCAACAATTCCACTTCCACCAGATCACCACTGGGAACTACATCCAGATCCTTGAGCAGCGTCCGTTCAAAACCGCTGCGTCGAGTGTCAACCACGCCAGCGTTTTTATCTGGAAGCCGTAAATCCTTGGCGACGGGCTTCAAGTGGTAGTAGCGACGCTCGATCTTGACTTCCAATCCGGCAGGCGCGATCTCGTCCTCCAAGGTGAAATGAGTCAGGTAAGCGTTCCAGTACAAGCGCCCGCTCCCACTGCGGCGAATTTCCAGTTCGTGTGCACCGTCCGGTACCGCCCCGCCGCTGAGCGTAATGGTATTCTCGACGGCGAAGAGATTCTCCGGAGTGAAGTCGACTCGACCGATCCGTTTGCCGCTCAACCAAACTTCTGCAGTCGTGTTTGCTTGAGTTTCACCGGTGGCTTTCAGGTAATCTGCAAAGGCTTCTACCACCAACGCCGTGTCGCGCGTACTGTTCCAGTGTGTCGCGTGCTTGCGGTTGTTTAGCAAGTACTTCACCAATCGGGGCGCTACTTGTCCTTGCGGATCCTGGACGGCAAGTAGTTTGAGGTACATGGCCGTGGCCTCGATTTGGCTACCGTACCAATACCACCACGCGGTAGCATCGCGCAGATAGGCGGTTTCGTTCTCAGCGTCCTCGACTAAAAACTGCTCGATGTTCTTCCGCAACATGGCCGTTTGCTCAGCGTCTCCAAGCTGGAATGTTGCCCAAGCGACTAGCGCCTTGCCGTAGACACTTAAATGTTCACGTTGATCGTACAGAAACTGCTGCATCTCCTTATTACCGCGATTCGCTAAGGTTAGCACATGGAAGATGAGCGCATCCGTATTATCAACGTGCGTTTTGAACGGCGAAGTTTTGCTAGGAGCATTCTTCAATCGCGTCAATTCTGATTGCTGATGCTGCTCTAGCCAGGCTAGGCCGCGTTGCAATACATCGGGCACGATGGCCACTTCATTCTGCTGCGCGATCAGGAGACCACGGATAACCGTGGCCGTGGTGTGCGGATAGCTTTGCTCGCCGACACCGCTGAACCAGCCCCAACCGCCGTCGCTATTCTGCATATTCGTCAAACGATTGACACCCGCTTGGGTCATCTCCGCGACTTCCGCGGGAGAGTACACCGGATTGCGATCAAACCGCTGCCATCCTTCACGGCGTTTGGCTGGATCGCCAAGCTCCTGTGCATTCAAGTTGTTTCGCTTGGCGGCCAAGCTCTTCAGATCTACTTTCATGTCGATCAGCACGCGTTGCGTCATGACAGTCGGCAAGAAACGATTCAGAGTTTGCTCCGTGCAACCATACGGATATTCGGCCAAATAAGGCAGCGCGTCGATCATGGCCGCCGCCAAACTGGGGCTGACGCGCACGACGAGTTGCGATTGTTCCACTCGACGCTTGCTCGGCACCTGCAATTGGACGGCCGCCGCCGTTTGGTCCTGGGCAACCGTGCCAGCAAAAGAGTCTGTCTTTAAAAAGCCGTGCACCAGAATTGGCAGCTTCTGTTGGACCGCATCTGCTGCTCCAGCCGCAATCGCCGTAGCCCGCAAGACAACTTCACCTTCGGCCAGAGCGCGGCACCGCCAATCCAACCGCTGCTGCGCGTGGGACTTGACCATCACGGACTGCTCCTCGGCCACGTCAGTCAGCAACTCCAGTTGAGTTCCGCCGTCGATCTCCAGTTTCACTTTTACTTCTTTATCGACTGGGAAATCGTTGGTGACAATGGCTGACAAAACCACTTCGTCACCTTGGATCAAGAAGCGCGGTGTTTGCAGACGCACGAGCAGATCGCGACGCGTGACGACTTCGGCAGTGGCCGAACCCACAGCCGTCTCAGGACCTACGGCCCAACCACCGATTTTCCAACTAGTGAGGCTTTCCGGTAATGTAAATTTCGCCTCCGCGCGTCCGTTCACATCCGTTGTCAAGCTGGTTAACCACACTGCGGTGTCCGCAAAGTTCTTGCGCACGACGACTTGCGGCGCTGGTGTGGGGGCATCTTGTCCACCCATCGCACCAGCAGCATATCCGCCGCCACTCCCCATTTCCATGGCTGCCATCGGGGAGGAAAGTGCAAACATGTCGCTACCAAAATCCATTTCACCACGCATCCTCATCCCACCCCTGCCAGGAGCGAAAGCTTTTTGCTGTGTGAATTTGCGTTTGGTGTTGAGGCCACTATCGGCGTCATCTGCGAGACTATCACCAAAAATTCCCAGCGTCGAGAATGGCACCATGTCCCCGAGCCACACTTGACCCAGCGGTTGATCGACATTCGCATGCTGCTGCGGAACATGAGAGCGACGCCACTTCCAGAAAAACTCGCGAATATCGCGAGGCAGAACATCGGAGGCAATCTGATCCAGGGAGCGATCATAAGCGGCGATCAAACAGGAGCCCTGCACAGGCTTTCCGTCGGGAAAAAGCACCGTCAGTTTGACCTGTGCTTCTTCACCGGGGAGATACTCGCTTTTGTCCGCGGTCAATTTGACGTCCAACACACGACTGACCGGCGGCACAATAATTTCGCGCACCGCCTGCTGGACCTCGCCATCGTAGACCGTAAACGCTTCCACGAAGAAATTGGGTTGATCCCCGACTTCCACCCGCAACTCAACCACCGCATTCTTGGCTTGCAATTGAAGGAATTGCGGATCGCGATAGATACCGTTTACGGGTCGAACAAATAAAACCACCTGAGCATTATCTCGATCTGCGGCAATGTTCAGTTTCACGGTCTCACCCGATGCATACTCGCGTTTGTCGGGCGTCAATTCGATTCCAGCGTAGCGGAAGTCGTTCGCCTGCATGCCGGGACCACGGACGGTGAATATGTAGCCTCCCTCCACTTGATGAGCCCCCTTGTCGGTTAGCACCAAGCGTAGACGGTATTGGCCAGCAGCCGGTGCCTGCATCATCTGTGTAAACAGTCCTTCGGCATCCGTTTTGGCGGGAAAGCTGGTAATGGCTGTTTCCGTAGGTTTGCCATCCGCGTCGTACTGAATGCGCAACACATCTAGTTTACCCTCAGCCGCCACGGGGGTGCCGTCGAGTCGCCGTGCCTGGAAACTGGCCGTGATCTTATCGCCGGTGTTGTAATACCCGCGATCAACCCATGAGTAAATCTTGAAAGCCTGGCGAGCCGCCATGACCGAACCTTCAGCGGTAATCGTCCGCCGCGACGCGTCGCGCAATTCGACTGTTATCGTGTACTTATGGTTCTCGTCACCGTACAGTAGCTTGGCCAACGCAGTATCAATTTTGATCTGGGCTTCGCCCGTGGCGTCCAGTTCCACTGCCTGCTCAAGTACCAATTCAGGCGGTTCGTTGCCCCAGTTTGGATACCAATCGGGAGTGGGAATTACGCAGCCACGCCAATTCTTCCAATTGGGATACCACGAGTAGTCAAGGTCCAGCCAACCGTAGCCAGGTCCGTAACACCAATCAAAGCGGGCGAGCGGATAGTAGTCATCTTTATAGGTGCTGCGTTGCACGCGGACGGTGACCTCTGCATCGGTCACTGGCGAACCAAAGTAGTAGTTGGCTTGAATACGCGCCTCGATGGTTTCGCCGAGCGCTACAGGTTCACTTGGCGCGAGAACTTTTACTTCGAACTCTGGCTTGCGATATTCCTCGACGCGAATCGCAAGCGACTGCTCCAGAATGCCCTGACTGGGAGACGTCACTAAGAACTGGAAGTGACCCAGTGCAACCGATTTTGGCAGTTCAAAAGTTGCTTCGCAAGATCCAAACCGATCGGTCTGTACCTCGCGTGTAGCGACCACTGTTCCTTGCGGATTGAGCAGCGAAATTGTCGCGGGTGCATTGACTACCCGCACTGGATCGAGGTTGCCGTAAGTCGCTTGCGCCAACCAGAATTTCGTTTTTACAGTTTCGCCTGGACGATAGAGTGGACGATCACTCACGCCATAAGCTTTGAACTGTTGATACTGCTGCAATTGGTAGGTGCTTTGCCAAGCGTATTCGAATCCAAGTAGCGCCAGTCTGCCGGCAGCGTTCCGCGCAACGGCGAACCATTGGTAATTGTCTGTCAGTTTGACTTTGGCTAACCCGTTTGCATCGCTCTTGGCGGCGAAATTTTCAACCAACGAAAATGGCTGCCCATTCTGATGATACTTTTGTGCCCATCCGAAAAATTCGAGGTTGGCGCCAACAACCGGCTTGCCGGTGGCCGCATCGGCGACGAAAACCAGTTGCTTATTGTCCCCCGGTTTTTTGATTAGTACCGTGTCTTGAATCCACACCAAGCAGCGGGCTTTATGAACCCCTTCTTCCGCCCGCGCTTCGACAAGGTACAAGCCCGCCTTTTTCAGAGGTGTTTCAAGCTCAATACGCCGATCCCAATGATCGTCGCGTGGCTCCAATGCCTGCCGCCAATTAGCGACCTGGCCTTTCACGTAGCGATCGACTTCCTTTCCAGAAAAGAGGATCCCGGGCGCGTCCAATGGAGGTGGCTGTTGATCCTTAATTCCCCCAAATCCATTTGTTCGACCGGCGGCTGATTCGCGATAGTAGAGCTTGGTGTCGGCCAGAATTTTCTCGACATCGACCTCCCAGGCGGTCAAGCCGACCCCCTTGGCATTGCGAAAGATCAAACTGATCGCAGCGGCTTCGCCCGCCAATTGAGGTTCAACTGGATCGAAGGCGAATCGCGATTGAATGATGCTATCGACTTGACTCTGTTTCGTATGCTGTGCATCGTCGCCAAACCGACGAATCGACTCTGACATGAGCTCGGCCGCATTGGCATACTGCCGACGATTCAAGAATGTGGAATGTAATGAACCCAGGGCAGGCTCCGCGTATTCACGGGAGTCACTGGCGGCGAGCAACTGATACTGACGGATCGGATTAAATTCGTCAGCCAACTTGAATCGGTGAATACCGTTGGCCAGTTTGGCTACCGTTTCCTCTTCGCCGAGAGTATGAACCGCCGCGATTCCATTGTCCAAATCGCTATCTGCGCCGTTGGCCGACCTGCCAAAGAACCACATGTCTTGCTGCAAGGTGTCGACGGCGAATTGCGAATGCAAAATATCGGCCCAACGTTTGACCGCAGCCAACTTTTTGCCGCTACTTTTTTGGGCTTGCGCCAGCGCCCACCTTAGTCGCTGGCCATCAGACTCGGCAGCTTGCCACGAGCCTGGCAGGGTGTACAGCAGCGGCTCACCGGTCGCTGTTACCGGCGCAAAACGAGTGGGAACACGTGGCGACGAGTCGATCTCAAGGTAGTTTGCAGCAGCGGCAAGATCCGTGAGCGACTGCAGTTGCCAGGAGAATTGTTCTGTACGGTTGGTGAGCAAAACATCAGCCAGCGCGAGATAAATTCCAGCCACATCCTCGGAAGTCTCTTCGATCCCCTGCGCACGGGCCTTTTCAATCGCCTCCACCAACCAACTCAGCATCTGCAGACGATCCTGCTCGATCACGGATACAACCACACCGCCATTTCGATCCGCGTAGCCGCGCGTGAACTGCTGATTGGCCACGATGCCAACATGCTGAGTTTCATGCAACAATTCCGCTGCCGTCTTGAGCATCCGCCAATCATCAGGGCGGGCAGCCACTGCAGCCTGTAGCGCCGCATCGAGTTGTTCGATGTGCTGCGCAGACGTCAGACATTGAATTAAGCCTGTCAAGCTGCGGGCGGCGAGCTCTGAATCTAGCTTCGGATCAATCGATAGCTGTCTATAAATTTCGCCCGCTTGGTTCCAATTCCCTTCTTTGACCAATTTTTGCGCACGTTTTTCTTGATCCATCGGTTCACCATTTTGATTTGCGAAGGAAAGCACCGTCATGGCCAGCACCAAACAGCAGCTCGTGATCGCTGCGAAGTTCCAGATTGCGAGTTTCCAGAGTCCATGAACGAACCAGAAGTTATGTGCGAACATGAGCTTACTCCAAGGAAACGATCAAGCTTCGAGAGCTTAAGCCAACAGTTGTAACAGAAACAACTGACTACAGCCGTGCAAAATTTTCGAGAAGTTTCAAGCCATCATGCTGACTCTTCTCAGGGTGAAACTGGGTCGCATACAGGTTGTCACGCCACACCGCGGCGCAGAATGGTTGACCGTAGTCCGCTGTTAGCCACACAATCGATTCGTCAGTTGGCCGAACGAAATAGGAGTGGACAAAGTAAAAGTACGCGTTCGGGGTAATATCCGCGATTAACTGACAGTCCTGCTGTTGCGCACGTACTTGATTCCAACCCATGTGCGGGACCTTCAATTCAGGGTTTGCCGGAAAGCGCACCACGTCACCGGCGAGCACACCTAGTCCTAGATGTTCCTCTCCCTCATATCCGCGTTCGAAGAGCAATTGAAGTCCGAGACAAATGCCCAAAAACGGTTTGCCGGACCGTATCGAATCGATGATGGGTGTCGGCAAATGACGTGCGTTTAACTCACGCATGGCATCCCCAAACGCGCCCACACCCGGGAGAATTACTTTGCGAGCTTCCGCAATTTGGTTCGGATCGTCAGTAATGGTCGCCTGAGCTCCCACGTGCTCCAGGGCTTTCTGCACGCTACGCAAATTGCCCATTTGGTAATCGACAATCGCAATATCAATCTGACTCATATCGTGAGTTTCTACTCTGGTGAATTTAACGCCAGGGAACGGATGTCGCGCGCCGCGGATGGGCGGCGACAAGTCGAACTGAGAATTATATCTTCCGCTTGGCGTAAGCGGAACGCGCCGCACATTTAGCGGAGACGGCGACATCGATTGCCCACTAACACTACGGAGTCATTTCCTTGATCCATTGGCGTAGCATCGTTAACGCGGGCTCATCCACGATCGAAGTCGCTAACTGCGGCATCTGGCCGGCCCCTCGAATGCCAACGCGATGCAGCAAAACAGATCGTTCCGGTTCACCCGGAGCAATGAGCCGCGCGTCGGGCTTTTCAAAAGTATGATGATTGGGTTTGACGTCGACGATTTTCATCCGCTCCAAACTGACATAGTTCGAAAGATCCATTTGCGAATTGCCGCCGCCAGCCTCCACATGGCAATAGGCGCAATTCGAGTGCAAAAACGATCGGGCGCGGAGCTGTAGATCTTGCGTCGCGTCATAGGGATCACACAGTCGCGGTAGTTCAGCGGCAGAAGTGGCCAGCAGCCCCGCAGAGCGCAGACTTTTTTGTCCCTTGGCCACCTGCGTAGCTTGCAACTGCCGCTCGATCTCTGCGGTCGACACGCCGGCAATCTTTAATTCTTCTCGAAGACTAGCTTTGGCCTGCGGTAACCAAGTTGTCGTCAGCACCCCGAGCGTTTCGAGCGCCTCCAATTGATTCGTGCGGAATCCGTCTCCGTAATCGTGGACTCCATTCATTTGCTCAGTCGTCAATCCCAGCACAAATCCAGCCGCTCGTGTATGGCAGGCCATGCACTCGGAGCGACTGGGGTAGCGCCACCGCTGCACGCGGTTGGACTGCAACTCATGAATGATAAAGTCGTGATCGCGACCCGCCGCTTCAACCAACATCGCGTCCGATTGATCCTCTAGCCAGGCGTACGTGTAGCCGACCCACTCCCCTTGCTGCTTGGTCATCAACCGCGTCTCAATCCACTGTTGTGAAGCTGGATCGCCAGGCGTCATTTCCAAGGCAAATGACTTCACCAACACGGTTTGCTCTGGAAAATTCCAGGCCCAGCGATCGGTCAACTCGATACGACCACCGCTTGGCAAGCCCACAAAACGACGCTTGATGGCGCCATCGGACCAGAAAGGGGCGTTCACACTATAGGGGATCAAGCCGGCCGCCACCTGATGCCCCGCGACGGACTGAAAAAGCCCCGTTTCGCTTAGTTTCCGCGGGAAGTTATTCGGTTGATCCACGTTTTCCGTTGGCGTCAAATGATATAGGCCGCCAAGTCCATCGCCACGATGATCAACGACAATCAGTTCGCCATCCGCATC
>JBBQRC010000205.1:0-8063 GCA_038215215.1 Pirellulales bacterium | reverse complement strand
CCGGCACCAATGACTACGACATTAGGACGTATTGTCATCGCTCCTGTTGAATCCTTCACTGTTCACCCACCCTACTGCAGCGCTCTCTGAATCGTTGCGGCTTTCGATCGAGTTACCAATCAAGCAAGTATTTACTAACTTTCTCAAGTGTAACATGTCTTCATCCTGGCCGGTTCAGACTGGGCGATTTCAGTTAATTTTGCTGCACACGCTGGCATTCTTCCACTAGTCAGCTCAATTGACTGCCGTTACCTTGAACCGGACCCAACACTACAGAGAAGTGCTTGAAACGAATGCCTGCTATTTGGAACGGAACTCATGGACAGCGATCAACCGCAATCAACTGATGAGAAGCGAACTACCAACGCAGGTCTAAAGCCGCTAAGGACCTGGATTCCGCTGCTGTTGCTCCCCTGCATGCTCTTTACCCGATTTGTACCCGGGTTAGTCGACGATGGACCCTCCATGATTTGGATGGTAGGTAGCTTTGGTCCGTTTTTGCTGGGCGTCTTGGTGATGCTGTGGTGGCTGGCGCTGAGTCGCGCCAGTTGGTTGGAGCGCGTCTTAGGCTGCTTGGGCCTCATAGCGATCATCGTGGTTATTGAATTGATGGTAGACGAATCGATGCGTGGTCCTCTGGTGATCGTCATGACGATACCGATGGCGATCGCCGCTTTTGCGATTGGGCTGGTCGTGCTAGGGAAGCAGTTGTCGATGCGCCGCACGTGGTGGGCATTGGTCTTAGCCTGCTTGAGTGCTGGTGTGTCGACGCTTTTGAAAACGGACGGAGTTTGGGGTAATTTCGCCTTCGGATTCGATTGGCGTTGGGCTCAGACTTCAGAAGAAAAATTGCTCGAAGAACTCAAGACGGCCACCTCCGAACTGCCGTCCCAGGAGATCCCCGCGGGGGAGCTGACACCGGTGGTCTGGCCCAGTTTTCGAGGACCCAATCAGGACGGAGCGGAACACGGTGTCCGCATCTCAGCAGATTGGAACAGTCGTCCTCCCCAGGAGCTTTGGCGCGCGCCAGTGGGGCCGGCTTGGAGTTCCTTTGTGGTGGCAGGTAACTTTCTTTTTACGCAAGAGCAGCGCGGTGAAATGGAAGCGGTGGTTTGTTATGACGCCAATTCCGGAAAACAGGTTTGGGAGCAATCGGTCGAGTCGCGGTTCTTTGAAGCCCTTGGTGGACTTGGACCACGCGCCACACCGACCATTTCCGATGGTTACATCTACGCTTTTGGAGCTGAAGGTTGGTTGATAAAGATTCAAGCTATCAACGGGGAATTGGTTTGGAAGACCGATGTCCGCAAAGCTTCAGAGCGCGAGACGCTGCCGATGTGGGGCTATTCCGCTTCCCCTCTAGTTCACGACGGGTTAGTGGTTGTCCATGCGGCTGGCAAGGCTGACAAAGGTGTGATGGCGTTTGATGTGCAGAGCGGAGAGCTGCGTTGGTCCGCAGCCGCGGGCGAGAACTCGTATGCCTCAGTTCAAGTGATCGATATGTTGGGCAAGTCCTATCTCGCTTTGCTTTCGGACGAAGGAGCCCACTTTTTCGAGCCGAAAACGGGGCAAGTTATCCTCGCCTATCCCTGGAAACATATGGGATACCGGGCGCTGCAGCCGCAAGTTATCGATGGCGATAAATTGCTAATTCCCACCGGGATGGGATCGGGAACTCGCCTGATCCAGCTTAAAGAGGGCGAGGATGGCCTCACAGCTCAAGAGCTGTGGACCTCGCGGGACATGAAGCCCGACTTTAATGACCTAGTTGTTCACCGGGGCTATATCTACGGTTTTGACAACTCGATTTTTGCCTGCGTCGATCTGCAAGACGGGCAACGCAAGTGGAAAGGTGGTCGCTATGGAAAAGGACAGGCGATTTTGCTAACAGATTCTGACTTGATCATCGTTGTGAGTGAAAAAGGAGAATTGGTGCTGCTGCGCGCCACGCCACAGGAGTTGCAGGAACTCTTCAAGATCCAAGCTATGGATGGAAAGACTTGGAATCACCCGGTCGTCGTTAACGATCGCCTGTATTTGCGGAACGGCGAAGAGGCGGTTTGTTATCAGTTGCCAGTGGCTAACGGGGATTAAAAAGGGGCGATGCGTTGTCGACCGAGGAGCTGAAAGGATGGGAGCCGGCAATTCGACTGAGTTGCTTTGCAGCTGTACTGATACTGATGGCAAGTTGGGAGCTGCTGGCGCCACGGCGCGTCCTCACAGTGCGGCGGAGCGGTCGCTGGCCCAGCAATCTTGCCTTGGTCGTGCTGAACATCGTTCTGGCCCGAGTACTCATTCCCATGACTGCGGTTGGAGTTGCTGCGTGGTCGGCTGAGCGTCAGTGGGGTCTGCTGAATTGGCTCGATTACCCTGGATGGCTCGAAT
Organism: Pirellulales bacterium; assembly: GCA_038215215.1. Lineage (GTDB taxonomy): Bacteria > Planctomycetota > Planctomycetia > Pirellulales > Pirellulaceae > Aureliella. The sequence goes on along the minus strand of JBBQRC010000205.1, from coordinate 5,678 downwards.
TGCTCTTGGCTGTGTTCGCATTGGATTTAGTGATCTACCTGCAGCATGTGGCCTTTCACCATGTGCCGTTGCTATGGCGAATACATAAAGTGCATCACGCCGATTTGGAAATGGATGTCACCACTGGACTGCGTTTTCACACTCTGGAAATACTGCTGTCAACAATCCTTAAAATTGCTGCCGTGCTGTGCTTAGGCCCTTCGGTAGTGGCTGTCGTGGTTTTCGAGGTGCTGCTGAATGGGACATCAATGTTCAATCACAGCAACGTCCGCTTGCCGCAGTGGCTGGACGCACGCCTGCGTCTTGGACTGGTCACGCCGGACATGCATCGAGTTCATCATTCAGTGATCCGCGCGGAAACAAACAGCAACTACGGCTTCAATTTACCTTGGTGGGACTATCTTTTCAGGACTTATCAAGCGGAACCTAGACTGGGACATTTAGAGATGCAGATTGGCGTAGAGGATATTCGCGATCCGCGTCATGCCGATCGCTTGCCCCAAATGCTGCTCATGCCCTGGCGAAAACCTAGCGCCTAGCTTTCCCCTGGCCCTTTTTCGGCGCTCCTGCGGCAGATTTGTGCCGGATTACCAAGATCTTGGCAGCGCGATCGAATAAACTGTTTATGACGCGGCGACTTGCGTATTTTTCCGCTCAGGATCAGCATAGAAACTCCCATCGTGAATCACCAGGCAGAAATCGGTGCAAGTAACTCCGAGCATACGGCCACGGCACCACGTGGTAGCGTGATCGACCTATCCGCGGTCACGAAAACGTTTCAACGCTTTCAGGCACTACATGACGTCTCAGTGAACATACCGACTGGTGTGACGGGGCTGCTGGGACCCAACGGAGCCGGTAAGAGCACGCTGATTAAGATCCTGTTGGGGTTGCTTAAGGCCAATTCCGGTCGCGCTCATGTGCTTGGCTTAGACGTATGGCAACAGAGTCGACAAATCCGGCAGCTCGTCGGCTACATGCCGGAAGATGATTGCTACCTGCCGACGTTATCGGGTGTTGAGTGCGTGCAATTTGCTGCCCGGCTGAACTGCCTGCCGGCTGTCGAGGCTTTGCGACGTGCGCATGAGATTCTCGACTTTTGTGGAGCTGGACAAGAACGTTATCGCGCGGTCGAAACGTACTCAACAGGCATGCGCCAGAAGCTCAAATTTGCGCAGGCTTTGGTACATGATCCACCGCTGCTGATCCTCGATGAACCGACTTCTGGATTGGATCCTGACGAACGCGAGGCGATGTTAAATCGCATTCGAGTTTTGGCACGTTCTCATCAGAAAAGTATCGTCATGTGTACTCATATACTGCCCGACGTGCAGCAGGTCAGCCAGTATGTCGTGATCTTGGCGGCGGGGCGGGTTTCCGTGGCGCAGGAGATGTCAGAACTATCGCGGCCGGCTGTACCGGCATTAAATGTACGCACATTGGGTTCCATGGAAAAACTACTGTTGGCGTTCAGAGAACACGACTTGGAGGCTCACGGAGGGGCAGCAGGCACGGTCGTGGTTGTGGGAGATTCAGACGAGTGCATTCGCAGAGTTTGGCGCGCTGCGGCGGCTCATGATTTAGTGATCCGCTCGCTCACTCCAGCTCGAAACTCGATGGAAGCCATTTTCTTGGATGCGGTGCGAAATTCCACCAACGGAGTCACGCATGCCGATTCATAAATCCGCTTACCGCGCGTGGCAGGGAGATCGCACGAGCGAATGGACACGTTGGTGGTCGATTTGCTCGACGGGTATTCGGCGGGCTGCGCGGTCATTATGGCTCAAGCGTCTGATGTTGGCGGCTTTCCTGCCGCTGTTGTTCTTCGCGATCCCTTTTTTTCTGTTCGAACAATCGAGTCGTGATCCAACAACTTGGCGCGTGTTCCGCGGTTTCGTGCGCGGTCTGCCACAAGTTGGCATGTTAAAGGAGAAAATGGATGTTCTGCCTATGCAGCCTACAGCGGAGCAATTTGAGTCGATTCGACATGATGTCTGGTCGTTCCTGCTACTGACAATGTTGCGTTATCCTCAAGCCATGTTGATTGTCTTGGCGGTAGGAATTGTCGCACCTCCCCTGATCTCGCAGGATCTGCGAACGCGAGCCTATCTGATCTACTTTGCCAGACCGATAACGCGGCTGGAATATATCGCCGGAAAAGTGGGGGTAGTGGGGTTTTTCTTATTGGGCTTCACTGCCTGCCCCGCTTTGCTGCTATACCTGGCGGGTTTGCTGCTATCGCCTGGCGTTGACGTCGTCTTAACGACATGGGATTTGCCCTTGCGAATCCTACTCGGATCGGCCTGCTTGATTATACCTACCACCCTGGTGGCACTGGCTTTTTCGTCGTTGACACTGGAAAGCCGTATTGCCGGGTTTGCATGGTTTGCCATGTGGATCATTGGGCACGTCACCTATTCAGCTCTCATCGCAGTTCCGGCTTTTGAAGCCCGCCGCTTTCAAGACTTTCAACCAGGCTGGCGGTTGCTGACTTCGCCCTATCAAGTACTGGGGAATGTTCAGTCCTACATCTTCGGCTTTGGTGAAAATGCGGACATGGTGGGAGCCTCTTTTCTAATCTTGGCGGTGGTATCGTTGGCATCTTTGGCAATTCTGTTCCGACGCGTTAACGCACCGATGCGAGCTTAATCCATGCTGCTTGATCTGCAAAATGTGACTCGCCTGTACGGCATCGTGATGGGAGTCAATGACGTGACGCTGTCGTTGGCCAACGGTGCACATGGTTTGTTGGGACCAAACGGAGCAGGGAAGACGACGTTGTTAAATTTGATCACCGGCCAACTTTCGCCGACGATCGGTGCTGTGCAGGTGTTGGGTGACAAGCCGCGCGGCAGTCCCGCCTTGCTGCGGAGAATCGGCTATTTGCCGGGCACCGAGGGAATGTATGCAGACGTGTCCGCGCTCGAGTGGGTCACCTATCTGACTCGTATTCAGGGCTTCCGCCGTGGTGCTGCCCTACGTTTAGCCACGCAGGCACTCGAACGGGTGCAGTTGACAGAGCACATGCACCGCAAGATTTCGACCTACTCGCGGGGAATGAGGCAACGCACGCGGTTGGCACAAGCCATCGCTCACGAGCCTGAATTCTTGATCCTGGATGAACCCTTCAGCGGCTTGGATCCAATTGCGAGGCACGCCATGACAAGCCTGTTGCAACAATGGATCTCGGATGGACACAGTCTCTTGATTGCTAGCCACGTGCTGCACGAAATTGAATCGCTGACGCGGTCTTTCTTGTTGCTCAGCGGTGGTCGCCTGCTGGCGAGTGGTTCGACGGACGAAATCAGCGCTTTATTGACTGAAGTGCCGTCGGAAGTACGCTTGCGTGTTAATGCACCGCGTCAACTGTCCGCCGAATTAATACGCGAGTTGTTGGTCGATTCCGTTCGCATCATCGGCCACGAGGAACTGGTGGTTACCACTTCTTCGTCATTGCAGTTGGGGCGTTTTATCAATCAAGCCGTCGCTGATGATCGCTACTTGGTCACCGAAGTGAGGGCAGCGGATGATTCACTGCAAGACGTTTTCAATTCGTTGATGAAGAGTCATCGAGGTCTTTCATGAACACTTTGCAGCGCATTCCCGCCGTATTTGTATTTGAATGGCGGCGTGCATTGACCATTCCCCGATTGGCTTGGATGGTGGCCATCGCAGCCTTTCCTCCGGTCCTGTTGCTGCTGGTGCGTACGGCAGCCAACAAAACCCCACCTCCGGAAATCGCCTCGATTCTTGTGTTTGTGCTGTCTCCTTGCGTGGCTTGTATGATGAGCGTCTTTCTGTTTGCGACGCCGGCGCTGGCCTCGGAGTTGGAGGGGAGGAGTTGGGTGTATTTGGCAGTACGCCCTCACGGGCCACTCGCGGTATTACTTGGCAAGTACCTCGTGGCTGTCACTTGGGCACTTCCCGTCGGCTTATTTTCCGCCGCAGCCGGTGTCGTAGTGTTGGGAGTCGACGACATGTGGCAGTTGATCGGCGTCGAGAGCGGACTGGTGTGCTTGTCCTGCTTCGCTTACTCGGCTGTGTTTCTACTGATTGGTGTGCTCGCGCCCAAACGAGCCATGGTGCTGGGGGTCGTGTACGCGGTTGGCTTTGAGGTTTTTGCAGCCTTTATTCCCGCAGCGGTCAATTTGCTAACCATTCAGCATCGTTTGCGCTGTTTACTGGTACGTGGTATGGACATGGACACACGGCTAGCCGAACGCAATCCAGTCTTCCTGGCCTACTTTGGGGAAGAGAGTGCAAGCTGGCATATCGGTGTGCTGTTGGCGATGACCGTGGGCTATTTGATCGCGGCGGGTTTCGTCTTGCGGTATCGTGAGTTTACTGCCGCTGCCGAAACGGATACCTAGGTAAGTCAGGCCGTTCACTATCACGAAACCTTCCATCAAACGCGGTCGGCCCCGCTGCGAAAATTTGAAGCTTGACTACAGCAGCGTTTCAAGTAACAGTCGCAGCTTCCGCAATTCCCCGCGTTGATCGACATCGGGCAGCGGAGCGATTTGTACGCTAAGGGCATGGCTGTAGCCGACTTTGGCTAGTTGCAAAATGAATTTGCCATACTCAATTTCACCTTGGCCAACCCTTACCTGTAGCTTGTCCTTTTTCGAATCCCGAAGATGAACGTGGAAAACGTAGGGCATGATCTTTTCGAGATTCTTATGGCTGTGCGGTCCGCAATGATAGTGGCTGGGGTCGAGCGTCAGACCTAACCCGCGGACGTTATCGCACAGCACCTTGACCGTATCCGGGTCTTCGCTCAAGCGACCAATTTGACTTTTCATCGACACACGGACCCCCTCGAGTTCCGCGATTTCAACCAGCCGCTGCAGTCGCTCTACTTCTGCGTTGAAGGGAGTGCCGAGCTCTCCCGAGGGAATCGTCAGGGTGACCACCTTGGTCGCTTTACCTAACCGGCAAATCGCCGAGAACTGCGTGAAGTATTCTTCGTCAAGAGCGTCAATGTGAACGTCGTAACTACACACCTCTAGGCGATGGCTACCACGAGCAAAATGAATCGCCTTCTCGAAATCGGCGTCGATGCGACTAGGGCTCAGCGCAGTACCGTTTTCGCGCAGGGCGATTTCGATAGCCGTGTACTCAAGGTCAATAAACTGATCAACCACTTCGGGCATGAATATGTCGGGGAAGCAATCCGTCGAAGCTGCGACGTACATAGCTGAACTCCTATCAGCCACATTGGGCTCATTCTGGGCGCGATTTGGGTCTAAATTTCGATCGTCTTAAAAAGCTTGGTTGCAACAATCGCCGCTGCGGAGGGAGCGACCTGACCGAGTTCCTGGGAACCAAGCAACTTGCTTTCTCCTTGATTTGCGGCCGAATTCTTGCGAAGTCAGCGGTGCTCAAGAGTATCGCTGATCTCCCTTTGTGGCAACAACCCTTAGGGGACCAGTGGACTGATTGTTTTGGGCCGCCGACGCTCGCGCGTCAGCACGTTTAGCGGGGGGTGACTGGCAGATTTGAGGCTGCAACCTTGTCGAACGACAGGTTACCAATCTCGTGCACGTCCAGCGCGCGCGAGAATTCCTTGTCCGCAACTAGGTAGAGCGGTAGGCCGGGCTGCGATTGTTCGGTCTTCAGCCCATGGTGACGCGTCAACTCGAGAGTGGCCAAGAACATAGCGACCAACGAGCTCTTAT
>JBBQRC010000204.1:0-8073 GCA_038215215.1 Pirellulales bacterium | reverse complement strand
GTCCGTTTGTTACTGACGTGTTTGAGGTTAAAGGAGATCAGGCCACGGCGTTACAGCCTAAGATTTCTATTTTCGAAGACGGTTGGAAATTCCTGGTCAAGGCGAGTGTGACCGATGAAGAGCAGGTGAAGCTGCAAATGGTCTTCACTCATTCGAGCGTTGACGGCGTGAAGCTCGCGAATCTTCCCAATACACGCGGAAATAATCCGGAAGAACGGGTCACTATTCAAGTGCCAACGGTCCGTTCAGATTCTATCGCAGTGGCGAGCGAATTGAACGAGGAAGAAACGCTGCTTGTATTCTGGCCAAAACCCTACTCGGATGAAGAAGATAGTGAGCGTGGTAAACGCGGTTATGGCATGGGGCAGGTTTTCATGATCCGAACGAAGCTGATCCCTGACCACGATTTCCTAAAAAGCTTTGTGCCACCGGTAGCGTCAATTCCGGAGTCGCAATCGAACGAGTAAGTCGTTTAGTGCAGGACGAGCTGACGGCACTTCAGGCAGGATCGATTGCTCGTGGGCTGATTCGAGTTCTTTGGTGAGACGTTCGTATTCGGCTTCGTGGAACCTCAAATCGGCTGCGTTGAGCGATCCCTTCTCGGGGCCAGTTTGCTTTTGGGCGATGAGATCATCGAGATAGCTGAGCTTGGCGGTCTCGTTCAGCGTGACCAAGTTGGCTTCGACTTCGCCGGTTCGCATCAGGTGGATTCCGGTCAGCAGAACGCGATAGACGTACAGCATCGGCTTGACTCTTGGCGGCGATTCTTTGGAAAACAGTTTCCACTGAGTGGCTGCGAAACCGAGGTAGTGATGGGCGTGGTGTCGAGTGATGCAATTGGCTCCGATTGCCTTCAATTCTTCGTGTTCGGGCGTGGCGAAAACGACGAGCGGCGAGAAAAGTTGCTCGAGCACATAACCGTTGCGGCGCAGCATCAGATTGAAGAACTTCGAAGCGTCGTGGGTGACGAGGTCGATCTCGAGCCCGTCGTAGATGCCTTCCTTTTCAACCGTTTGTTCGCCATCGTCTAGTCCGACCACTGTCTCCAGCGGCAGCACATGGACGCCGCGAAGATCGAAGTCTGAATCGGGTGATGGGAAACCGTAAAAATGCGCTCCACTGATTGTCGCAAAGACCAGCGGGTACGGGGCGCATCGCACATTATGCGTTAGTTTTTCGTAAGGGATTGCCGTTGCGGCAGTCATGGTAGTTCAGTCTCCATCGCCCTGCGGCGAGCGTCAATCAGGAAACGGTCAACGCGTTCGTAGTCAGGTCGTTCGGGCAAAGCGGTTGTTTTGAATGCAGCTTCAAAGTTTCGTTGCAGTTCTTTTCGCCAGGCGTCGGCATCGGCAAACGGCATCTTACCGCGCTTGATCGTTAGTAGTCGCTCGCGATACTCTCCCGCGTCAACGCTCACCGTGCCTTCGCGAAGCACATGCGTCCCCGATAAAAGCAGGCGGATCAAATGCATGACGTGCTTCCACTTCACACGACCCTGATTACGGATGTCGATTTGCATCTTCTTAAATTGCGAAGCGACGTAGCCGGAGTAAGTCTGAAAAACGAGCTTCGATAGAAATGCATCTCGCATCCCAAGCAGTTCTTCGCCCAGCGGTGTCACGGATTCAACAATAGGTGAATAGAGACATTCGAGCACGTTCGGGTTCGCTTTCAGCGCCAACGTGATGAACTTTTGCAACTCCCAGTAGCACTCTTGCGTCTCGTCATTCTCAAGTTGCTCCGGCACTCCATACAGCGACCAATGCAGTTCCGATGGCGGCAAGTAGACGCCACGCCGATCGGTGTCAGACGCGTCGTCGTCGAGCCCATACGCTCGCGAGCCGATAACACATCGATAGATCACACGGTCGTACAAGCCTGCACTCTTCAGGGCCGCATCAGGGGCACGAATCAGCCCGTATTTGAACTCCGACAATCGAACCAATTGTTCGTGATGAATGGCCGCTTCAAACCCGTCACTGAATTTCACACGATAAGCGTGCGACCGATCCATCGGCGATCGCACGATCACGCCCACGGCCCCAGCCGGATGAGCAATCCGATCATTGGCCGCCATCACTTCCTTTTGTGCGACAACTTGAGTTCCGACAGAATAGATCACGGTTCATTCGCTTTCAGGTGTGATGCCAAGGATCGCAGCCTGCTCCTCGATCCATTGGAACAGCCGCTGGTTTTCGTGATATTGTTTCGCCGCGTGGTCGATATGTCCTTCGTCCAAGTCTCCGATCGGACATTTTACGATGAGTACTAGGGGGTTTGCAGTCCCAAAGGGCGGTCCTGTATCCCAGTGAAAATCGGTGAACAAGTATCGGTGCCCCATTTTCGATCGAATGCCAACCAACCCCTTGTCGTCTTCGCGGTAGTCCGCTCGTTCCTCATCGTCGGCCAGTGGTAACTCAGGCTCGACGCGACGAATACGAAACTTCCAGCCCGCGAGATCAGGGTGGCAATTGCCAGCCAGCATGAGTTGCAGTTGTCCGTCGACGCCTTCGAACTCCCGCCAATGTCGTCACTGGGGCAAACGGCTCAGGAAAATCTAATTTGTATCGAGCGTTAAAGCTGTTGGCTGACGCAGCCGATGGTCGATTGGTTTCTTCGCTCGCTCGTGAAGGCGGTTTTGATTCGGTTCGGTGGGCTGGGCCGGAAATCATTTCGAGCGAAATGATTCGTGGCGAAGTACCAGTACTAAGGTGGCGTCCGAAAGAATCCGATCAGCTCGCGCATGGGAATCAAAGCTGACCCGTTTCGCTATAGCTTCGAGCTCGGGTTGCCGACGCCACGGCAGTCGATGTTCGATGGCGACCCGGAAGTGAAACACGAGTGCATGTGACGTGGATCGTCGCTGGAGGATAAGGACTTATGCGTTGATCGACGTGGCCCGGCACTTCGTTGCCGTGGTGCCGAGGGAAAGTGGCAAGATGTTGAAATGTCGATCGCAACCCGCGCCAGCATACTGTCTGAATATGCCGATCCTTTTGCCGCGCCCGAATTGGTTTTGATGCGAGAATCGCTGCGATCATGGCGATTCTATGACACCTTTCGCATCGATGCCGGGGCCGTTGCGCGTCGTCCCTCCGTAGGGACTTTCACGCCGATCATAAAGGGCGACGGAAGTAAGTTTGTTGTCTTTATCACGGATCACAACAGGCACAGACCATATGAGTTTGCGATCGTTACAATGGATCGCTCTACAACCAGAATGGAAACAGCAACGTATGCGATGGAAAGTGCTTGAAAGGAAATCTTGATGAGATGCTGGCTAATTTCGGATACACACAACCACCACAGTAAATTACAGGTTCCGGATGGATTGGCGAGAGCCAATTCATGTGGGTTCGAATCATTTGACTTATCATGTTCAGCAAAGGCTAAGACCGACACTTCATTCGTTTGGTCATATTCACGACGAACCAGGGATTCGCAACTTTGGCGTTATTCAGGAGGCGGGAATAACTTTCGTGAATTGCTCCTGCCGCAAACTTCGTAGCAAACTTGTCAATCAAGGTGTTGTCTTGGAGATCGATCCCAAAACTCGAACGGTGAAGTACCAACCGACATGATCTCGTTCAGTTTCTGGAATCATCGGATCTTGAACTCTGTTTGTTGCCAGAATTTCGACAACGATCGCTGCAGAATCGGACTTGTTCCCAGACCTTTTCCCATTTCTTACGCCATTTGAATGGCCGCTTGCAATGGATGCAAATTTTCTCTGGTAGGTGCTGCTTTTTGTGAGCCATCGTCGGAAGCAAGCGTTATCAGCGATCGGAATTGACGGTTTTCGGTTAGTATAGCTTCGTCGCAACCCAAAGCGCGATAAAATCCCTGGTCAACAAAAATCTATTGGAATCGGAAATCGACCGTATCATTCAGATGGCCTGGGAAGATCGAACGAGCTTCGACGTAATTCGAATTCAATTCGGTTTATCACCGGGTGAGGTCATGGCAGTCATGCGACGCGAGCTCAAGCCAGCGTCGTTCAGACTCTGGCGAGCAAGAACGACTGGCAGGAAGACCAAACACGTTGCCTTGCGCGGTTTCGAAGTCGGTCGATTTCGCTGCCCAAGTCAGAAGACTCGGTAACATGCCCATCAAACGGATACGCACCAAATCATGTGAGCGTTGCAAGAAAATGAATGATGTTCTCTACCGTGTTCGCTTCAACGAATCACAGCAGTGGATGTTCGTGTGCCCAGTTTGCCTCGAGCAAGTGAAGCCCGGCAATCTGCTTTACCAATATGGTGGGACATGGAAGAGTAAGAAGCGGCATTGAGATACGTAGAAGCTACCAGCAGTCCATCCTCGACGACAAGTTCCGCCGTTTCGGTCCTGGCTTGTTTTTGGTTCAACTCGCCCCGAAGAATCTTGACGTCGGCCGGAGCAACGATGCCGAGGGTGATACGGTTGCCTTGGATGCGTACAACTTCGACGGTGATATTGCCGTCGATAACCAGCTTTTCTCCAACTTTGCGACTTAGTACTAGCATTTTTTGGATTGTGCGGACGCGAATGCCATTCACCCCGAATCCAACCGACATGCTGAAGTAAGCCGAGTCGCGATAAGTCCGGCAGGATCAAGTACTCGGCGCTCTTCGACTTCGCTAGGATTTACTTAAACATGATAGTGGCTACGCAGCGACTGTTCCAGTGAATCCTTAAATGCGGGAATTTATTCTTCAGGCAAGAGATCAAAAAAAGGGGGAGTAGACAGTAGGCTACACTTTAGGGGGCCTCGCCAATTTTTATGGGCTATGGGAATCCCAAATCCGTCGGATTATATCGCGCATCAATCCAGGAAATTTGTTTATGCATTTTCGAAAAATGGGTTTGGCTCTGTTGGCGGTTGCCGCAATCTTTAATAAAACGAACGCCGATGACTGGCGACAGTTTCGTGGCCCACATGGCAATGGAGTGGTGGAAGACGCAAAGCTTCCTGAAGCCTGGGGATCAGATTCCAATCTCAAGTGGAAAGTAGCTGTTCCCGGTGAAGGCTGGTCTGCACCCATCGTGGTCGGTCAAAAAATTTTTGTTACTACATCCGTCTCGGCTGGTCAAAAAAGTAAAGACTCGGATCACGCTTGGAAAGTGATCTGTCTCGACGCAGCGTCTGGAAAAACCATTTGGTCGAAGGATGCGATCAACGGCAAGCCAAGACTTGGAACACACCGAGACAATACCTACGCAACGGAAACACCCGTTACCGATGGAACCAAAATCGTCGTCTACTTCGGAATGATGGGGCTCTTTTGCTACGACTTGGATGGCAACGTAATTTGGAAAAAGGACCTTGGAAACTACCCCATGAAAAACGACTGGGGAACGGGGTCTTCGCCGATCATTCACAAGAGCTTGGTCTTCTTGCAGATGGATAACGAACAGAATTCATTTCTCGTCGCGTTAGACTTAGCCACAGGCGAAGAGAAATGGCGAAAGAGCCGCGAGGAAACTTCGAATTGGGGATCGCCTATCATTTGGGCAAACTCGATGCGGACCGAGCTAGTTACAGCCGGTAAAACAATTCGTTCGTACAAGCCGGAGGATGGAACCGTGCTATGGCAAGCGACCTCCAACGTCGGCGGCTTCAGTTCGACCGCGTCAGGCAACGCTGATTTACTTGTAGTCGGCCACCAAGGTCGAGACGGTGCCGGGATGATGGTCGTCAAAGCCGGCGGCACCGGTGACATCAGTCTCAAATCTGACCAAACTTCGAATTCAAGCATTCTATGGAGTACGAAAGAGTTCGCTCCCCAGCGCTCATCGCCATTGGTCATTGACGGTCAGATCTTCTTGCTAGGAGGACGAGGCGGCATCGTGACTTGCGTGGACGCAATGAACGGTACCAAACTGTATCAAGACCGATTGCCCGGTGCCGGTGCATTCTGGGCTTCTCCCTGGTCGAACAAAGGACTCGTTTACTGTCCGGATGAAAACGGCAACACCTTTGTCCTGAAGCCTGGTCCGAATATGGATCTAGTTCGAGTAAACAAGCTACCGCAGGAGAACGCACGATTTTGGGCAACTTCAGCAGCCAGCGCTGGCACGCTATATATCCGCTCTACCAACACCGTCTATGCTGTTTCAACAAAGTGACCCGCCACGGACGCGGTATCTAAAGAAACGCCTCAGGAAAACAAATGACCTGAAGCGGCACTAACCTAATGACGACGGAACGTACTTCAACATTTTTGGAATGAGAATCACCTTTGCAGCAATCAGATCCGGAACTCGTAGAGGCCGCACGCTAGGGCGACTTGGCGAGTTTTGGCCGGTTATACGAAAGGCACTACCTCATGGCGGTAGGTAAAGTGAAATGGAATACCTTCAAAAGTTACACTCAACCGATCCGCGAAGAGATCAGGCGCTTATTGCTGCGCGGCAGGTTCAGCGGTAACGCGAAGCTTATTGGTTTTTGCGAGGAGCTCTACCAGCCGCCAAGAATCACGGCGGCAAGATGCCGCCGATACATTTTCCAACAAGTTGTTTCCCGACTCGGAGCCAATTGCGCCGCAGTCGTTGGAGCCAGTCGTGGCTGATGTCGTTCACGAAGCTCCTCAGCCGACGACTCCGTTGCAGTGTGGCCGAATCCTTGGTTTCACTTCGCTGTCCGTATGGTTCGTCGGGGCGTTGGTTTGTCTTGCGAGTCAAATTCGGCAAATGACGCGTTACGCTCGTTTGGTACGTCGTGGTGCGATTGCCCCTTTGCATTTGAATCAGGAAGAGGCCAGCGTCGCGTCGCGACTGCGGATGAAGTTGCCAGTCTGCATAGTGGTGAGAGCCACCGGCTAGTTGTTAGGCGAGTCTCATCCTATTTCTAGTTATCTAAAAACACCTGTTGACTCGGGATATCGCGGCTCTTAGACTTCTAGTGTACTAGAAATACAAGGAGCGAATCATGCCGAAGTCGATGTCGGAGTATCCGACGGAGTTAGAACTGCAAATCCTGAAGGTGCTGTGGGAACGGTCGCCGCTGACGGTTCGCGAAGTTCGCGATGTGCTGGATGAGGGCGGGCGCGATCTGGCTCATACGACCGTAATCACAATGTTAAGCACGATGGCCGACAAGGGGCAGATAGAAAAACTCGATCCGCTGCAGGGAAAAGCCTTTCGGTTCGTGCCGCTGATCAATCGCGAGGACGTGTCCAAAGGGATGCTGGGCGATTTTGTTGAGCGTGTGTTCGACGGGTCCGCCGCAGCAGTGATGCTGAGCCTGTTTGATGTGGCGGAACTTGACGCGGAGGAATTGGCGAATCTTCGTAAGCTGTTGAACAGGAAACTGCGGGAGGTGACGGAGTAGGACAGCGGATTTGTCATTAGTTATTTGTCAGCTCTCATTGGTCATTGTCAAAATGCAACGGATGAATCATGATACTTCCACTGAGCGACTGGCACGCACTCTCCCTGCAACTGATCACCACTTTCGCTCATTTTCTGTGGCAAGGGGCGATTGTGGGCATTGTGTTGGCTGTGGCGTTGCGTCTGTGTGCCAATCGCTCCGCGAATACTCGTTATCTCGCCGCTGGTATGGCGTTCGCGTTGTTGCCGGCTTGTGTCATGGGAACGTTTACGGTCGTTCATTACAGCGGTGCCGCAATCTTTTTGGTTGAACAAACCGTCGAGCAGCCGCCGCTCGTTGCCCTGCCAGCGCGCAAAGAACAGCCGTTATTGGTGGAACTGCCGCCGGTTGATGTGTCGGATCTGCAACAACAGCCATCTCTTGCGTCAATGAGTCAGCCCGAGCCGATTGATACTGGTGCCGCAATTCACTCGGAACGAAACTGGTCGTCGCTGCTGTCGGCCGTGTCCCCTTATTTGTTCGGTTTGTATTTGATCGGAGTGGCTGCGATGTTGATTCGCATCGGCACTTCGGTGTCGAGTAGCACCAGGTTGCGTGGTGCGGTGGCTGCAATCGAAGACGCAGCTATAGTGCGGATTATCGCTGAGCAAGCGGCTCGAATTGGACTAAAGCGGATTCCGGCCGTTGGCTTGTGCCCGCGGATTTCTGTGCCCGTCGTGGTTGGAATTTTGAAGCCGATGATTTTGTTGCCGCCAGCGATT
>JBBQRC010000203.1:0-8073 GCA_038215215.1 Pirellulales bacterium | reverse complement strand
CTTTGAAGTGCTCGCGATAGTGTACGTAGACCAAGATTGCCCCAGCCATCGCTCCTAACATTTGGGCGACAATGTACATCATGGCCTTGCCAACGGGGAGCTCACCGGCGACCAACATGGCGACGGAAACAGCGGGGTTGAGATGCGCACCGCTAAATTTATCTGCACACAAGGCACCGATGAAAACGGCCACACCCCAGCCGCCTGCGATGACAATCCAGCCACCATTATTCCCCTTCGTTTTGGCTAGGCACACGTTGGCGACAACACCATTACCAAAAAGTATCAGCAGCATCGTGCCGACAAATTCCGCCGCAAAAAAATGCATAACAATCGCTTTCTAACAGAGTTGAAGTCAGGTTGAGGAATTGCCAGGCTCATCCCTGGGCCTTGGATGACCATTGGCGGCCACCAAACCAGGTACGTAGTGCCCAGCAATTTGCGTAAAAGATTCTACTTGGGCCTCGCACCAAGCAAGCGGGCGTGCCAGTTCACCAGCCATGATCTCAGCCACCCGGGGCGCAATGGCTAACGTCGCGGCGGCCTCGAGGAACAGAGCACGCGACCGCCGGGCGAGTACATCGTCAATGGTCCGTGCCATTTCCCACCGCGCGGCCCAGACGACGTCAGAGACTTTGAGGCTTAGCTGTGGATGCAACAGTTCGTTCAACTCGGGTGACTGGGCTTCCATGATCTCTAGTTGTGCCAAGTCTGATCCATAATATCCACGGGCTTTCATGGCGAGCTGGGTTTGCGTTTGCGGATCGACGTACCCATGTAACTTAAGTGTCTCAGTGCGACAGGGGCGAGCGGTTAATCCATTCCAGGCAATGAGTTTGTCCACACAGTCTTCACTCATTTTGCGGACGGTCGTCCACTTGCCTCCGGTGATGGTAATCAGCCGTGAGGGCGACGACTTAATAAAGTGATCGCGGGAGAGTGAAGCCGTGCGCGCCGACTTGTCGCCGCGCACAAGTGGTCGAATCCCAGTGAACACAGCACTGACATCCGCGAGGGTCGGCGGCTTCTCTAAATAGTCGGCTACGGTGTCCAACAGAAATTGAATTTCATCTGCTTGCGGACTGGGCTCAAGTTGAACGTCCGTGATCGGCGTGTCCGTCGTCCCCACCAATACACGATCGTGCCAAGGAATGATGAACAGCACGCGACCGTCCGATGTCTTGGGAACGATCAACGCCACCGATCCAGCAAAGAAACGACGTGGCAACACAAGGTGCACTCCTTGACTGGCGGTTAGGAGCGGTGCGCATTGGCCATCATCCAAGCGACGAATCGTGTCGCAAAATGGTCCTGTGGCATTGACGACTCCCCGCGACTCAGCCCGCAGGACTGCTCCTGATTCAACATCCGTGAATTCAACACCGGCGACATGCCCTTGATCGTTTTTAACAAGCTGGCTGACGGGTGCGTAGTTTACCAAGCAAGCCCCCTGATCGGCGGCAGTGCGGGCCATGTTGATCAGCAAACGCGAGTCATCAAACTGTCCGTCATGGTATAGGACTCCGCCGCGTTGCCGATCAGCCCTTAAGTTCGGCAAGCGTCGAGTTGTCTCAGCAGCGCTCAAATTTTGTGATGGCGGAAAACTATTGCGGGTCGCCAAAAAGTCGTACAGCTTCAGGCCCGTTCCGTAAAAGAATCGTTCCCAGGCACTGTTGCAAGGAATCAGGAACTGCAGATCATGTACAAGGTGTGGGGCGTTGTTTCTGAGCAACGAGCGCTCCCGCAGCGCATCGCGCACTAAGGTAAAATTACCTTGGCGCAGATAACGCACACCGCCATGGACGAGTTTCGTACTGCGGCTGGAAGTCCCCTTGCCGAAGTCTGCCTGCTCCAGCAGCAAACATTCCAATCCGCGCGAGGCTGCGTCCAGAGCCACTCCCACGCCGGTCGCGCCACCACCGATGATGATCGCGTCCCAGGGCTTTTTCCGCTGCTGCACGCACATTAAGGCTTGGTCGCGAGACAACGTGCCAGACATCCCCGCGGCGTTGTTCATCGGATCTCTTCCCAATCGCGAGAGCGGGACAGCGCTTCGGCCCAACGACTGCGGCGATGCTGTACTTCATCTTGGGACATATTGGGTTCGAACACGCGATCGGTCTGCCAGACTTGCGAAATCTCGCTTGCATCATCCCAAAAACCAACTGCCAAGCCCGCCAGAAAGGCTGCCCCCAGGGCTGTGGTTTCGATCACTTTGGGGCGAACCACTGGGACTTGCAAAATGTCGGCTTGAAATTGCATAAGCAAGTTGTTGGCCGCTGCGCCACCGTCAACCCGCAGCTCTAAGATTGGAATTTGTGCGTCTTCTTTCATCGCATCCAGGACATCGGCAACTTGAAACGCAATGCCGTCCAAAGCAGCCCTCGCTATATGAGCTTTGGTCGTGCCACGCGTGATACCAAGAATCGCTCCGCGAGCGTACGAGTCCCAATAAGGGGCCCCGAGTCCAGCAAAGGCGGGCACTAGGTACACGCCGTCGCTACTGGCGACTGAAGCAGCCAGCTCTTCGACCTCAGCAGAATTCTTGATGATCCCCAGGCCATCGCGCAGCCACTGCACCGCCGCACCGGCAATGAACACACTTCCCTCAAGCGCATATTCGGGCTTGCCCGAAGCGTTGCAGGCAATCGAAGTCAGCAACTTGTTCTTCGACAACAGCGGCTCGGAGCCCACGTTCATGAGCATGAAACAGCCCGTGCCATACGTGTTCTTGGCCATGCCGTGACGCGTGCAGTTTTGACCAAAAAGCGCAGACTGCTGGTCACCAGCGGCACCGCCGATCTTGATGGATCCCCCCAATAAATCACTCTGCGTCTCGCCAAACACGTGACTCGACGGACAGACCTCGGGCAGAACCGACCTAGGAATCTGGAAGAGCTCCAGTAACTCGGCATCCCAATCGCGTTGATGAATGTCCAACAGCATCGTCCGCGAGGCATTGGTGACATCGATCGCGTGTACTTGGCCACCCGTTAATTGCCAAATCAGCCAACTATCGATCGTTCCAAAGGCCAGTTCACCGCGCTCGGCACGCCGCCGCGCTCCAGGCACCTCGTCCAACAGCCACCGCAACTTGGTGGCACAGAAGTAGGCGTCGATCAACAAACCGGTTTTCGCTTGAACAAGCGCATCATGTCCGGCGGCTCGGAGGGCATCGCATGCGCCAGCCGTGCGGCGATCTTGCCAAACGATGGCGTTGTACAGCGGCTGACCGGTCGCGCGATCCCACAATACCGACGTTTCACGCTGATTGGTAATACCCAGGGCGGCAACGTCGCTGCCACGTAAACCGCACTGCGCTAAGACCTCTTGTCCAACCTGTAGCTGCGATTGCCAGATCTCGAGCGGATCATGCTCCACCCAGCCCGGACGCGGGTAGTATTGTTTGAACTCCCGCTGGACCACGCCTAGGATTGAGCCACTGTGATCAAATACCATCGCACGGGAACTGGTTGTTCCTTGATCGAATGCTAACACCGCCGCCATAGCAATCTTCCCGAAGAACGGTTATTGGAGCTGATTTTTTCTAATGGAAACTATAACTGTTTTTAAGGCGGTGTGTGGCCAGATACGTCTGGTCGCCAAGCCTATGATTTAACGGTGGTTTTGTTAGAGTGTGGAGCGACGGCTGATGTTAAGCACCTCTGCAGAAGTTTCTTCGTTTAACCGCGTGCCCAGCGGGCCGCGATTGTGCGGAAAAACGCGGGGCGATGCCCACGCGGTTAAACAACGTTATGCCAGATAACTTATGCCGAGGTGCTTACTTGAGCGTGGCTGTATCTCATTGCAAGGGTGAGGAATCCTGTGGAAGCGGAAGTGATCTCGGTCGGCGATGAACTCACCAGTGGACAGCGGCTGGATACCAACAGCCAATGGATCAGCCAACGACTCGGCGAACTAGGCGTGCGCACGGCCCGACACACAACGGTTAGTGATAGTCTAGAACTCAACGTCGACGCCTTGCAACAGGCGGCTCAGCGCAGCCGCTTGGTGATCATCACCGGTGGACTTGGCCCAACCCTCGATGATTTGACGCGGGAAGCGATGGCCCGCGCCTTCAATCGGCGGCTTGAACTACACCAGCCTTCTCTCGAGCATATCGAGCGTCTGTTTGCCAAACGGCAACGCCCCATGCCTGAACGGAACCGGCTTCAAGCCATGTTGCCCAGCGGAGCGGAGGCGATTCCCAACCCCCACGGATCAGCACCCGGGATCGATCTGCAAATCAATCTGGGCGAGCAACCAGCGCGTCTGTTCGCACTGCCAGGCGTACCCGCCGAGATGAAGCAAATGTGGTTCGAGACGGTTGCGCCAAGTATCGAAAAATCGCTAGGCAACTCGCTCGGGCAATTACGATTTCATAGCGTCAAGGTGTTTGGGATCGGCGAAAGCGATGTCGAGGTTAAACTGCCGAACTTGATCGCGCGCGATCGTATTCCCCACGTTGGCATTACCGTGCACCGTGCCACCATTACGCTGCGGATTGCCGGTCGTAGCCATTCCGAGAGCGAATTTCAGCAATTGATTGCCCCCACCGTCGCCGAAATCGAAGCCGCTCTGGGTGAACTCGTTTTTGGTTCGGGGGATGACGAACTGCAGCAGGCTGTAGTGCGTGAGTTAACGGATCAGAAGCTCTCCATGGCGAGTGTCGAGATCGGAGCGTCGAGTCTCGTTGGCGATTGGATGCTGTCGACGAATGCCCCTGACACCTACGCGGGCAGTATCGCGTTTCCAACTTTGCGACACGCTGAACGCTGGTTGCACTCAACGGAATCAACGGCCCTCGCGACAGGCCAGCTCACCCCGGCCGCTTGTTTGCAATTGGCCGAAGCTGTCCGCCTGCGTTTCGGCGCTAGCTTAGGATTAGCGGTTGGTATCTATCCAACTGTCTCAGATCTTGATCGGCCCAATGCCGTTTTCGAAGTGGCTTACGGGCTCTCCGGTGCAACGTATAGTACCTCTGAAAAACGCAGTTTGAGCGGACACCCCGAAGTCGTGACCGCTCGGATTGCCAAAACGGCTCTGGATATCGTGCGCCTTCAGTTGCGTTCCAAATCGCTACAAAGTGCTGTCTCGTAATGCCGCAGGATCTAGCCGCCGCATGGCACTGGCCAGCCGCGGCATCACTCTGGCCCCAGTATCAGTCGGGCATTCGCGCTGCTCAGAGCGGCTTCAAACACGAGTCAGCTTGGTGATGCGACCGGTGGCGACCCATTCCGCGACAAAGATATTTCCGGCAGCATCAAAACACGCATCGTGCGGATGAACGAACTTGCCGTCCAACCACTGCGATTCGTCACCACGAATGACCTTCTGCTTTTCTCCGCCGATGCGCTCGACGTCACTACCCAGCTGCGCGACGACTTGGTTGTCTTTGTTCAACAGCGACACACGGGCCACCAGCTCCGATACCAACATCAACTCACCCTGGACGTCAATATTGGCAGGTAAGCCAAATCCGCTGAGCGTATCGAGGTAAGTTCCATCGAGTTTGAATCGCTGCAAGGTGTTGTGAGCTCGGTCGGTCACCACCACCAGCGGTGTCGGTCCACGTTCGTCGATCCACAAGCCATGCGGAGTGTTAAACGTTCCTTGGCCATCGCCAGGTCCGCCAAACGAATTTAACCATTTGGCATCTTTGTCATAACGATGAATAAAGAACGAGCCGTAACCGTCGGCCAGCAGAAAACCGCCGTCGGCCAAAAACGCGAAGTTGGTGGGCATAAAACGATCACGGCCCCAAACCTTCTGGGGCTTGGCCGCTTCTCCCTCTGCGTACTTGCCACTGCTCATGGGAGCAAACTGTTGCCAGACCACTTCACCTGCCAAAGTCAACTTGGCGAAGCTCTTCACTTGCTGGTAAGCGGCAACATAAAGAAACTCCTCTGAGCCTTCCTGCCGCACTTCGATTCCGTGCCCACCACCTTGAAATTGGCTGCCAAAGGCACGTATAAATTTTCCGGTCGAATCGAAGACAAAGATTGAGGGATGATCCTTTAGCTCTTGGCGGCCTTCGTGGATGACATACAAGTTGCCTGCCTTGTCGATCGCCACGTTATGGGTTATCTGCCAAGTATATTTATCCGGCAGTTGCGGCCAGTGATGTTGCACACGGTACTTGAAGTCACCTTTGCCGGTAAATACTTCGGCATTAGTCCGACTGGCGGTGACGATGCGCGGTGCGCTGAGACCGGCTGCCACCGCGGCCGTGACCCCCACAAACTCCCGCCGTCCCAGTTTGCTGTTTCGATCCGACATTTTGTTTCCTTCGAGAAGAATGCTCGTCACCTACCCTACACATTGTGGAGCCCCAGCGATAAAACGGATTTCACAGAGCAGGTCGCCTGTCGATTCCGCTAGTCACTAAGAGATACTAATTACTGATCACATTGTACGCGATCCTAGTGGGGCGTTTTTTCTCCCTGGCTACCCCTAGCGGTCGCTTCGCCCATTTTAGCCTCTGAATTTTGCAAACGAACCATCCATGAAAGCTCTCGTCAAAAGTCAGTCGGCGCCTGGTTTGTGGCTGGAAGATATTCCTGAGCCCAAGATCGGCATCAATGACGTCTTGATCCAAGTGGATCGCACCGGCATTTGCGGGACGGATATGCACATCTACAAGTGGGATGCCTGGGCGCAGAAAACCATTCCCGTCCCCATGGCAGTTGGCCACGAGTTTGTCGGCGAAGTGGTAGAAGTGGGTTCAAACGTCAACGATTTCCATCCAGGCGATGTCGTCAGCGGTGAAGGGCACGTGGTCTGTGGTCGCTGCCGTAACTGCCTCGCCGGTAGGCGCCATCTCTGTGCCGATACGAAAGGGGTGGGTGTCAACCGACCCGGTGCATTCGCCGAATACATTTCGCTCCCCATGTCCAACGTCTGGCATCACCCGCACGATGTGGATCGTGATGTTGCCTCTATTTTCGACCCCTTCGGAAATGCCGTCCACACCGCGCTCTCCTTTGCCGTGTTGGGTGAAGACGTGTTGATCACTGGCGCGGGGCCCATTGGATGTATGGCGGCCGCCGTGGTGAAGCACGCCGGCGCCCGCTTCGTGGTGGTGACCGACGTCAACCCTTGGCGTCTGAAACTGGCCAAAAAATTGGGTGCGACGCATATCGTCGATGTGCGGACGGAAAACCTGCACGATGTCCAGCGCACCTTGGGCATGACTGAGGGTTTCGACGTCGGACTTGAGATGTCCGGCAATCGCAGCGCTTTTCAATCGATGCTCGACAACATGGCGCACGGCGGCAAAATCGCCATGCTGGGGATTCCCACGGAGCCGATCGCGATCGACTGGAACCAAGTCGTCTTCAATATGCTGACGATCAAAGGGATCTACGGTCGCGAAATGTACGAGACTTGGTACAAGATGACAGTCATGTTGCAAAGCGGCTTAGACCTCCGGCCCATCATCACTCACCGCTATCACTACTCTGAGTTTGAAACCGCCTTTACGGCCATGGCGGGAGGAGAAACCGGGAAGTGCATTTTGTATTGGCGTGATCAGCCGAAACACCCTTAGAAAGTGTTGATTCCATGTATGGAAAATTTCAAGAACATCTGTTGCTGCAGCTAGCTGAAATTGAAGCGGCCGGGCTCACCAAACGCGAACGCGTCATCACTACTCCTCAAGATGCTCACATTCGCGTGCAGCAGGGGAACGATGTATTGAACATGTGCGCCAACAATTACTTGGGATTAGCCGAGCACCCGCGGCTTAAGCAAGCTGCCCACACGTCGCTCGATACTTGGGGATTCGGATTGGCAAGCGTTCGCTTTATTTGTGGTACGCAGGCACTGCACAAACAACTCGAATCAAAACTCAGCGAATTTTTGGGCATGCAGGACACCATCCTCTATTCGTCCTGTTTCGATGCCAATGGCGGCCTGTTTGAAACCTTGCTGTCCGCTGAAGATGCCATCATCTCCGATGAACTCAACCACGCCAGCATCATCGATGGCATTCGCTTGTGTAAGGCACAGCGATTTCGCTATAAGAACAACGACTTGGGCGACTTGGAAGCCAAATTGAAAGAGAGTGCCCAT